>JAYSPO010001320.1:0-2889 GCA_043722015.1 Candidatus Kuenenia sp.
ACTCCAATCTGAAGCAGCTCTTCGACTTTCAACGCACCGTCAGCTCGCAGTTTTTGTTCGAGGGTTTGCCCATCAATCAACTCCATGACAATGTACGGGATCGGCTGTTCTTCCACACTGTAAACAGGGATCAGGTTTTCATGGCGGATGGCGGCCACCGCACGGGCTTCGCGAAAAAACCGATTGCGTGCAGTTGATGAGACAGCGAGATCCGTGTTCATCACTTTGATTGCAACATTCCGATGCAGCTTTCCGTCAAAAGCCTTCATTACAATTCCACAGCCGCCCCTCCCGACAACATTGAGTATTTCGTAGTGCCCAAGCGTTCCAATCGATCCACTCTTCGTGGAGGGCCTCAGAAAGCTCAGGTCGATAGCTCCGCTCTTTTCATTAAGACTATCGTCCTCCGCGTATCCAAGCGTTGTCTCGGACCCTTTTTCGTTAAACAGTCTTCTTGATGGTTCCTGGATGAACGGAGTGTTGAGGAAACTGCTGCCATCCGCATGGGCCGCAAGTAGTGACTCGACTCCCTCCCGCAACATGTGGTCTGAGCCACAGGACTTCCCCAGGAATTCCTCCAGGCGCGCAGGGTCATTGATGTCCAGAGCCGCTTCAAAAATCTCACGTTCATTCATGTTGGATCAACCCAAAACGACAGAGCCGGTTCGTCAGGACGCGCAGAAAGTCGTCGGTCGTGTTTTCTGCCGGATGCGGTGCTGAAACCAGAGGCAGTGCCATGATATCATGCGACCATTCTCAAAAACGACCTCACGTTTTTTGTTTTTTGAATTCCTGACGTCAATCGTGTTGGATTTTCCCAATCACAATGCAATGTCGGTGGCATAACAAAAGGACAGCGGATACTGATTGGCTGATGCGGTGGTTCTCTTATGACAAGGATCGGGAACAGACGCGATTGGCTGGAATACATAGAATCCGGCAGTGTTGTTGGCTTCCCCGTGACTCAGCACAAATCGTTGCTTCAGGCCACAACAATCGATAGCATAACACACCATGAGTCACGTTACCGAAATTCTGCGTCAACTGGAATCCGGGCAGGGTATCGACGCGCAACAGCTGTTCCCGCTCGTTTACGATGAACTGCGAAAACTAGCCGCTGCGAAGCTCCGACACGAACCATCGGGGCACACCCTGCAGCCAACGTCGCTGGTGCACGAGGCATTCCTGCGACTGGTTGACAATGATCAGGCACGGCAGTGGAAATCCCGCAAACACTTCTTTGCTGCCGCTGCTGAAGCCATGCGTCGGATCCTGGTAGATTCCGCCAAACGAAAACTGCGAGTCAAACACGGGGGATTGCGTGAGCGAGTTGACTACGACGAATCCAGTGTTCTGTCTCCCGGCCTGGACGAAAATCTCTTAGAGCTCGACAGAAACCTCGTCGCGCTTGATGCGGCGCTCAAGCAGCTTGAGATCGAGGACCCATTGTCAGCTCGACTGGTTGAGCTGCGTCATTTCGGCGGACTCTCAAATGCAGACGCCGCCAGCATGCTTGAAATCTCTCCCCGGACGGCCGACCGCCGCTGGGCCTACGCCCGCGCATGGCTGCGCCGACAGCTTTCGCAGCGGCCGGGTACCTAATTCCAAATCTTGAGTGCATTCGATTCTTCGCGTTCCCGCGTACAGTAGGTATGCCCGTCGCGGCAGCGAAAAGGCCACAGATCAATCATCGCAATGATGATGAAGGCGTTTCATCTGGCGGTCACGAACCCAGGGGAGCAAGCTGGACTGCCGTAATCTTCGCGACAGTTTTCACCGGGTGTCCCTTATCCGATCCATCGTCATTGTCGATCGCTGATAAGTTTTTCGACAAGGCAAATGCGTGCCGGAGATACATTGTTGAATTCTTTGCGTTCGCGAAAATACGGTTGAATCAGACCGTTCATATTCTCATTTGTGCCCCGTAGCACCGCAACGCCTGGGAATCGCCGCATTGCCCCTGCTTCATCGTTCCTGGTGACAGGTTTGACGCTCGCTAAAGCCCGCGAGCACTCGTGCTCGGACGTGGCCCACCCCTGCGTCTGCAACGGCTCCTGCACAAACGGTAAAGGAGCGCGTGTCCTGCGTCAGATTCTGCGGGAACGGTTGACGCTCGGTCCAACACGGGGGAACCTAACGTGCTGCGCCAAACTGCTCCGGTCACATCGACCGGAGCGGCGAACGTTGTGGCGACAATCCCGCAGGTGTAATCAAAATGATGGCTGGCAAGGTGGGTTTTCTGGCCATGTCCGCGATCTCCAGAATCCGGTTGATTTGGCAAAACTGGCGACAGATATTCCGATGTCGTAAGTGACTCAGGTTGAACCGTCCTGAGTACTAACTGTCAGTCGGAAACTGACCGAACTAATCGCGAATTCGGCACCGAACCGCAATCGATAACCTGCCGTGGTCGACCTGCCCCGCCCTGTGAGGAGCGACATCGTTGACTCGTGGTTTCAGACCCAGCCCAACTGTGAGTTGGTCGCGGAAACTCCGCTCCGCGACCACAGAGTCAACTTCGGAGTTGTCAATCCACGGCCGCTCTTAGATGGCCGCGTACGGTATGACCTGCCTCACCGCTTTCGAGCCTGCCTCAGTGATGCCATCGAATAAACCGTCGAGGCCTGAGATCGCAATCGTGCTGGCGTCAATTGGGCGAGAACGTCGGCCGAGCTATTTCAACGGCTTGCGTGCTCGATCGGCCGGCCAAGTTTGTCGGCGTCTGACCGTCGGTTTACTTCTTCAAGTAGCCGTCGCGGATTTTGTGCAGCTGTTTCCAGATCTCCGAATCCCGATCCAGCGGTGAGACACAGACAAAGATGTAGTTGCGGTCCTTGCTGCTCCATGTCTGAATCTCCAGGTGCAACTTTTGCGGCTTCTTTGTGGCAA
>JAYSPO010001321.1:0-9567 GCA_043722015.1 Candidatus Kuenenia sp.
GGGTTGGAGGGCGATAGCCCGAAACCCCGGGGCTTCCTTCGCTCCGCTCAGTCCAGCCCCGGCCACCCAACCCGCAATCCTTGCTTTGACAAAGCACTAGATTGACCATCATCGACCAGAATGACACCCCGGCACCATTCTGCGCATTGCAGGTATGATTGAGAGAGTTGGCGAGCGGCATGCGTCAGCTTGCCGGTACAAGAAACGAGGTACCGGCAAGCTGACGCATGCCACTCGCCAATTGTCTCAATCAAGACCGCGCGGGGCATAATATCGAAACCATCATGGGTCCGAAACCGACGGCACACACACCGACGGAATCGGTCGAAATCAGGACGAACAGGCGATGTGATGGCGATCCCAGAAACTACATATTGGTCTTCGTGTCACCACCGGCACCGCCGGCGACTTTTTGCAGGGCGGCGTTGAGTTCTCTGTCGTGGATGTGGTCGCGGCTGTAGATGCGGAAAATGATGAAGCTGGTGGGCAGGCTGCGGAACAGTTCGTCGTCGTCCAGTTCATGCGACAGTCCGCTCGCCGCGTCGTACCAGTAGTTCTGTTTGCCGACGGGTTTTCGGGCACTCGGGCGATGATAGTGTTTTGCCACGTCGATCCGCAGCGGAATATCACTGATGGCTTTCGGCAGGTAGTCGCGGACGCGACGTTCCACCAGATCCGGTTCTGAAAAGATGGTCGTGCTTTCGGCCTGACCACCGTGAAAGTGCATCGTGCGTTCACACGCCATCCGCCACATTTCTTCGCGGTTAATAATCGCCTTCCAGTGCTTGCCCAGTTCCTGAAGTTCTGGATCGTGACTGTCGGCCCAGCGCACGACATCCACAAGGAATGATGTTTCCGTGAGCCCCTGATAAGCCTTCAAATGCTGCAGCGGATTACCGGGAAACATCTTCTGCATCGTCTCCGCAAAATAATCTTCGAGCGCAATGTCGATGCCGCGGACTGTGCGATGGAAGTAGATCGTACGGAACAGGTTCGCTCGGGTTTCGATAAAGTTGATCAGCGTCGGCAGACCGCGTGCATGAATCGTCAGACCGTTTTCGGTGAAGAAGCTGTAGTGAATCAGGCGGGAGATGTCGAACGCCTTGGTGTTGTAGCCGGACATGTACGCATCGCGAAGTACGAAGTCCATGTTGTCCACCGTGTAGATTCCGCTGAACAGCGAGCGCAGTTTTCGCAGCCAGTCCGGATGTCCTTCCTGGTCCTCCGCAGTTCCGGATGGACGTCGAATGAGCCAGCCGATTTGCCGTGGATCAATTTCTTCCAGCGGCTGCAGCCTGCCATTGGGATTGCGACGGATGCGACGAATGATCTCGCCGAGTTCGTGTTCGATAATATGCCCGCCGATATCTTCATGCGTCAGATCGAACTGAGCCAGATAGTGATCGTCAAAGAAATGGCCAAACGGACCATGTCCGACGTCGTGCAGCAGACCGGCAATCCGCACCATGCTTTCGACGCACGCTCTGGACGGAACGTTGCGGCACGAATCGAAGAGAGAATCGTACCAGGCGTTGACGGTCACGGATCCCAGATGCATGACCCCCAGCACATGCTGAAACCGCATGTGTTCAGCCGACGGAAACACCCACCACGCGGTCTGCAACTGATGAATCTGCCGCATCCGCTGCACCCACGGATGGTCGATCAGATCCTGTTCAGCGGCTTCGCCGGACGGCAGACCAACGCGGGAAATAAAAGGGATGTACCCATGAATCGGATCGTGCGACAGACTCTCCGTTGTAAAATCGCGAACCATGCGTCCTCCATTGAGCAGCGTGTGAACAATTCGCGATGGGCGAACGTCGCAGCGGTCGGGTTTTCTGAAAGTCAAGGAATTTTGCCGAATGATAGCCGCAAAAAGGAATCCTGCGATTCGATTCTGCCCGTGTTTTTTGCATTCTGGTCCGCCAGACCGCGCGAACCCGTCCTCAGGAATCAAAACTTTGGTTGTTGTCGTTTCATCACTGGTTGACCGCTACAATAAGCAGGTCTAAAGTTGCAGATCAGATCTCGTCTGTTTTGTCGTTGAACACATCCATTCCGATTGCCGTTGAATTTGCGGTTTCGCAACGATCACGGTCAGCCGGGTTTTTCCGCAGGTAAAGTGCAGAATGTCAGGTCAGCAGGATCAGTCGTCTGGAAATGATTCGGGGAATTCCGGCAAGCCCGGTCGTTTGCCGCGAAAAGACCGTAGTCAGTCAAATAACGGAATGTGGTACTTAATCGCGATCGGGCTCATCACAGCTGTCGTGATCTCAGTCGCCGCACGCGGTCCCAGTCCCGAACGCCTGTCCTACAGTGAGGTGATGCAGAAGCTGGACAAGAAGACCCTGAACGCCAGCCAGATGTTTGAAGTGGCGCTGTCGCAGACTGCGCTCACTTGGCAATATCCGTCTCGCGAAGATTATTCGACAGGTAAAAGCCGTGAATTCAAACGCTTCCATGTTCCTCTGATCGGCATCAGTGATGTGAGTCGGGCGAAGCTCGAAGACAAGCTCAATGAAATGGACATTCGGTTCTACGGCACGGAGTTGCAGTCAGACTGGATCGCCATGCTGCCGATGCTGGTCATCACCGCCATGTTTGTCGGAGCCTTTATTTTCGTCCTGCGCCGTGTCGGAGGGACCGGTTCAGCGATGTCGTTCGGACGCAGTCGCGGTCGGTTGTATGCTCAGGAAGACGTGCATGTCACATTCAATGACGTGGCAGGCATTGATGAAGCGGTCGAAGAGTTGAAAGAAGTCGTTGAGTTCCTGCGAACGCCGCAAAAGTACCAGGCTCTTGGCGGTCGCATTCCGCGTGGCGTGTTGCTCGTTGGTCCTCCAGGCACTGGCAAGACGATGCTCGCCAAGGCTGTTGCTGGTGAAGCAGGTGTGCCGTTCTTCGGTCTGTCCGGTTCGGACTTTGTGGAAATGTACGTCGGCGTCGGTGCAGCTCGTGTCCGCGACATGTTTCAGCAGGCGTTGCAGCGGGCTCCGGCGATTATCTTCATCGACGAATTGGATGCCCTTGGCAAGGTTCGCGGCAGCGGTGCGCCGGGTGGCCATGACGAACGCGAACAAACGCTGAATGCGTTGCTGGTTGAGATGGATGGATTCAGCACCGATCACAGCGTGATTGTGATGGGAGCGACGAATCGTCCGGAAACCCTCGACCCGGCTTTGATGCGACCAGGCCGCTTTGACCGCCATGTGCTTGTTGATCGACCGGATATCAAAGGCCGTGAGGCGATCCTGAACGTGCATTCCAAGCGGATCAAGATGTCGGACAACGTCGATATGAGGCGATTGGCGAAACTCACGCCGGGCTTTGTCGGCGCTGACCTCGCCAATCTTGTCAACGAGGCGGCTTTGCTGTCGGCTCGCCGTGAAGACAAACGTGTCACGATGAAAGCCTTCGAAGACGGGATCGAACGCGTGATTGCGGGTCTGGAAAAGACGTCTCGCATTATTGTGGAAGACGTCAAACGCCGCGTCGCCTGCCACGAATCCGGACACGCTCTGGTCGCCGCCAGTCTGCCACACACAGATCCCGTGCATAAGATCTCTATCATTCCCCGCGGCATGGGTGCTCTGGGCTATATGCTGCAATTGCCGGAAGATGACCGCGAATTGTTGACGCAATCGGAACTACAGAGCCGCATCGCCGTGCTGCTGGGCGGAATTTCTGCCGAACAGATCATCTACAACGAAACGTCCACCGGGGCTCAGAACGATCTGCAGCGCGCGACTGATCTGGCTCGCAGAATGGTGACGGAATTCGGCATGAGTCCTCGCATGGGCCGCATGTACTACAGCGAAGCCCAGCGCTCACCGTTTCTTCACGGCGGAGGCGGCATCGTTTCAGAATCGATTCATGCCGAAGCAACTTTGCGTGAGATCGATATCGAAGTGAAACGCCTGGTCGATGAAGCGTATCGCACGGCCATGGACACGCTGACGTCTCAACGCACAACGCTCGAAAAGATTACGGCAGATCTGATCGAAATGGAAACGATGTCCGCCGAGCACATGCACCAGATTATCGACGCCAACCGTAAAGGCCCGAAACTCATGGCTGGAGCCAGCGCGATCGCTGTCGAAGCAGGATCCTCCGATCAAAGCGAAGCGCAGGATGTCACGGCCATCGCAGCTCCGGGTCTGGAAGTTGCGGAAGGTTAGATTCAATACACATGACGTTTATTGAACTGCAGCCTGTGACATCTCCCGTTCACGGCGTGATTCGCCCGCCCGGTTCCAAGAGCATCACCAATCGTGCGATGGTGATGGCGGCTTTGGTCGATGGTCCGCTGACAATGAACGGTGTCCTGGACAGTCAGGACACCCGAGTGATGGTCGAAAGTCTGCGACGCCTGGGATTCGCTGTCGATCAGGATCTCGCCGCCTGTCGTTGTACGGTCCATGGTCTGGGTGGTCGTATCCCTGCTGAGGCTGCCGACCTGTGGCTCGAAAACAGCGGCACCAGTATCCGATTTCTGACTTCTCTCTGTGCATTGGGGACCGGTAGCTATCGTCTGGACGGCGTCGAGAGAATGCGACAGCGTCCGATCGGCGATCTTGTGCGCGCTCTGAAACCTCTCGGCGCGAACATTCGATTTGAACAACCGCACAGCGATTGTCCTCCGATTGTCGTGGAGGGCCGTGGCGGCAGTCTGTTCGGCGGTGCCACGGCGATCCACGGCGATATCAGCAGTCAGTTTCTCAGCAGCCTGCTGATGGCGGCGCCTGCGTGCCGCGCAACAGTTCATGTCAGAGTTGAAGGTGAACTTGTCTCCAGACCGTACATCACGATGACACTGCAGATGATGCGGGCGTTCGGAGCGAGTGTGCAGTATCCCGATGATCTGTCGTCATTCCGGATCGAGCCACAGCCGTATCGCTCCGGCACTTATGACATTGAACCGGACGCGTCCGCCGCCAGTTATTTCTTTGGAGCGGCGGCCGTGACTGGTGGTTCCGTGACCGTCACAGGATTGTCCCGGGATGCTTTACAGGGTGACGTCGGATTTGCGGCCGCATTGGAACTCATGGGCTGCGAAGTCTCATGGCAAAGTGATCGCATCACGGTCACTGGTCGTCCGCTGCATGGCATCGACATTGACATGAATGCGATCAGCGATACGGCGCAGACATTGTCTGCCGTCGCAGTGTTTGCGGATTCCCCGACCACAATTCGCAATGTGGGCCACATGCGTCACAAAGAAACGGATCGCATTGCCGCCGTGGTGACTGAACTTCAACGTGCCGGAATTCAGGCCGAAGAACTGGCCGACGGTTTGCGGATTCATCCGGGAATTCCACATCCGGCTGAAATTCAGACGTATGACGATCATCGGATGGCGATGAGTTTTTCGCTGCTTGGGCTGAAAGTACCGGGCATCAGGATCCTCGATCCCGGCTGCACGGCAAAGACATACCCGCGTTACTTCGAAGACCTTGCGGCACTGTGTGCAGGAAATCTATCGTGAAGAATTCTTACTCTTAATCTTAATCCTACTCTTAATCTTGCTCCCGTTCTGCAGACAGAGTTGTTTACCGCGTGAAAGATCCAGTCGCCGCGATTGCTCTAAATCGATTAAGATTATGATTAAGATTAAGATTATGAACGCAGGCATCTGAACAACGCCGAGCGACCCGTAATCGTTGACATCGATTGCATCTGCTCGTCACGCGGGCGATTATCCGCCGCAAGAACGAAAGTGCGTTGCGAGGCCGCTAACGAATTGTCCGCGACTCATCACACGACCGATTCCCGCCGCGCGGGCGGCGTCGAGTTTGGCGGTATGCACGTGCGGTCCGAATGCAATCGAGCGAGCCAACAGCTCCGGCGATGCGGTCATCGCAAACTCGTGAAGGTCGCTGAACGAGGCCCCAAGATCCAGACAGACGATGCTGCTCACGTGCGAAACTTTGTCGATGGCAGCCTGCAGCGAACTTACGGAGACAAATCTGAAACCGCTCGCTTCCGCCGCACCACCGACTGAACTGATGAGCATCAGATCTGTAGAGCACAGGACGACAAATGGGGCGGACGGCGATTCAGTTTTCGGCATGTCGGCTGACTGCGGCTCGATTGAGTGAGAGAGTCAAGTTACCTACGGCTGCTGCGTCCGAATGGGGGCAAATTTAATTTTGCTGATATAGCGGACTGTGACCCCATTCTGCATTCTTCCGGAACATGCTCCAATTGCATTAATAATGTAGCGATAGTTGAGATTGAAATCCGGGTCGATCTCGACTTCCTGCTTCTCCTGTTGCTCCTTGCCAATCGCTCCCAAGGCATTCACAGCCCTTAGAACTTCGGAGTTCAGCTTTGCAAACGCCGATTCGCCGCTACCAAGATTTGTTCCATTAAATTCGAGAGTCGCTAGCCGACCGTCAGCCCCGGCCTTCAGTCGAACCTTAAACGGTGGAAGTTCTGCATCGCTGACAGCTGAGGCACTGGGAGCACCAAGCGGCATACTGATTTCAAAGTCGCCTTCTGGCTCAGAAACCTTCAATGTACACATGAAAAAGATGATCAACTGAAACACGACATCGATCATCGGCGTCATGTCGAGCTGGATCTTGGTTAGATTAGAGCGGTTACGGAACTTCATATCGAGTACGGCCAATCACCGGGAATTACTTTGCTTGCTATAAGGCAGAATCAATACCCTGTCGCCTTTTGAGTTGCCTTCAGGGCAAATCTCTGAAATGCGATTCCTTCCTCTTGGCACATCTGTATCAGTTCCTGGATTAGCCCAGTGGGAATATCCGCATCCGCACGGATTTCCACAGTGATTTCTGCCAAATCGGTTCCAGTCGTTCTGTAATACTGCGATTCCTGACGCAGCCGTGGCCGGACGGCAGCAAGCTCTGCCCTCTCGTCACCAAAGAAAAAATACGGCGTCGGATCTATGATGACCCCCTTCTGGTCTCGCAAATAGCCGAAATTCAGCAGAAAAGAATGCTGTCTATGCACCATGGGAGGCGCCGCCAACTGATCCTTTGGCAGCACTATGCGTTCGTCAGCTTCGGCCTGTTCGAACTTATTGATCAGCATAAAAAACGTAATTAACTGAAACACAACGTCGATCATCGGCGTCATGTCTAATTCAGGTGGAGTAACATTGGCAGGTCGGAATTTCATGCAGGGTTCGGCCGACAAAGATATCGTGTTCGAGACTAAGGTTTCGCTTTTCCGACGGTTGCAAATCGCCCCATCAAGCCTTCACTCACCATGCCGATTTCCAGCACCAAGCGCTGAATTCGGTTTTTCAGGATGCCGTAAAATACCATCGCAGGGATGGCCAACACCAGTCCAATCAGCGTTGTCACCAGCGCGGTTGAAATCCCGTCAGCCAGCTGAGATGGCTTCGGGGACACGGTCGACTGAGCGATGACGTCAAAGCTGGAGATCATACCCTGCACGGTTCCCATCAGACCCATCATGGGAGCAATGGTGCCGATTAGCGCGACGTAACTCAACCGGTGTTCCAGCGCCATGTTTTCGTCTTCGCCGGCTTCCTGCATTCCTTCGACCGCTTCCGGATAACCACGGCTCAGTCGTCCCATGCCCGCCGCAAGTACGCGACCGACAAACGAGTCATCGCTGCGTGCGAATTCATACGCGCCCTGAAAGTCCTTTGCGTTGAGCTTTTGCTCAAACTCTTCAACGAACTGCGTCGGCAGCAGCACGTCGCGTCGCACTTGAAGTAGATTCATCATGATGAGTGCGACAAGAATAAATGACACCAATAAGAATGCAGGTCCCCAAAACCAGCCGCAGGCTCGGGCGATATACGCCAGAAAACTGCGGGACTGAACGGGAGCCGCCGCAGCGGCATCTGCCGGTGCAGGCGCTGCGGCGGGGTCAGCTGCAGGATCCACAACTGGTGCAGCAGCGTCTTCCTGAGCGAACAGGCTGGTGGCATTTCCAAACGCTGGCCAGATCGAGGCAGCGGTCAAGGCGAGGAGCAGAAAGAGTGCAGATTTGCGTCCACCAAATCGGGCGGGTGATGCAGAGACATTACGCATTTCGAAGAATCTCCGGGATGTCCTCAAAGGGGCAAACGTGTCCAGTGAGAAATGTCAGTAAGTTGAGGATGGGAAGTGTAGTGACTTCAAGGCGTCTCGTCACGCTTCACAGCGTGGCACAATATGCGAGAAATCCGGATTTGTAAAAAGCTGTTACTTCGCTTCAGCCTGCGGAATCGTGCCCGCCTGCTTTGTCCATGGGCTGTTCGGATATTTTGTTGACAATTTCGCCATGGCTTCATCTGAACGGTCCTGATGTCCGGCTGGCGCCCACAATGAGACCAGATGATACAGTGCTTCGGCGTGGGCCGCTGGTTCCGAAGGATACAGTACATCCACATGCAGGTAAGCCATCAGGGCATCTTTGGGCATGTTTTTGGCCCGGAAACAATCGCCCTTCAGAACCCAGGCCTGGGCCAAAGTCTGAGATTCGGATTCCGATGCCTGACCGATAACTCCGTCCAGCGTGGCAATCGCTTCATCGGTTTGCCCCTGCTTTTGCTGACAAGCCGCCTTTCCCAGCAATCCGTCAAACTGGGCTGTCGAGGATGCTGGATCTCCTGCGCTTTGTTCGATGACTTGTTGAAATGCGGACATTGCGCCCGCCGCGTCGTTCCCGGCAAGCAGAACCTGTCCAAGCTGCACGCCTGCCTGAAGCTGATAGCCTTTGACCGGTGAAGCCTGAACTTCTTTGAGCAGCGACTGCGCTGCTTCGCCCGTGGCAAGTGAAGATTCCAGCAGCAAAGCTTCGAAATAACGGAAGTTCGTCTTGTGGTCTTCGCGGAACTTCTTGATCGCGGCGGCAGCATCAGCCACTCTCGCCGGGTCTGCCAGGGCCTGCTTGACCATTGTCCGTGCGATCAGGAAATTCACATCGGCAGTGAGGCGTTTGTCATCGCCGGCGTACTCCTTCTTCACCGTCTGGAATTTTTCCAGCGCGACATCGAGGGCTCCGCTGCGTTCGTTCGACTGTGCCTGAGCCAGTAGAGCTGGTTCCATATCAAATCGGACACTGAAAACATCCGAGACCGGGACTACCTGAATCTGTCCGTTCGACAGTGTAATCGTGACAGATTCAAGCGTCATCGCGGTGATCTCGCCGCGAAACGTGACTCGATCACTGCGTTTTGTCACCTGATCCACTGCAAACACTGTCCCCGCACTGCCGATCATGACCGTCAGAACGGCAAGCAGGACCTGACCGAACGACTTGTGACACCGCATATATTTAGAAGTCATAGGTGGATCACCCTCTTGGAGAATTCGGAATGCCGTTTGTACTATTAACCGTTGATTTCTTGTTGTGCCGCGAAGATTATCAGGCGGCGGTTTGCAGAAGTTGTTCTCGTGCATAATCTTCGTCCTCACCAGGGTTCGGCCTCGGTGACGGGCAAATCGCAATGTAGCCGTCACGCTCCGCCGTGACGAGCCTTGAATTGTGGGTTCTTCTCGGATTTTAGTGGCGACACGGGGAATTTCTGGGGAATTCGGAGTTGCGTTGATGGGTTCAAAGTTGCATTGGATACCG
>JAYSPO010001322.1:0-1829 GCA_043722015.1 Candidatus Kuenenia sp.
AGACTGGCTCCCGTATTGATGAACACGCCTCCGGAACCGCTGCCGCGCGTCAACGTCACGCCGTTGATTGTCACCGTTGCTCCTGACTGGATGTCAAACAGTCGATCCGGTGCCGCTGACATCAGGCTGCCGTCGATGATCGTCTGTGAACTTGACACACCGTAGATCGAGACACTTTTCAGGATGTCGAGATCACCCGTGGATGCCAAATCCTCACCGGCCCCGAGTCTGGACAGTGTGTAGGTTCCAACGCCAAGATTGATCGTGTCGCCACCGGGTCCGGCATTGATCGCAAGAATGGCTTCTCGAAGTGAAACTGAGCCGTCGATTCCCTTGTTGGCCAAAAGGTTAGCGACGGAGGATGTGTCTCCGTCAACCGTATCGGCGAATGTGTTGACGTTGATCGAGGCCAGTTTGCCCCGCCAGGTCTGCTGCACGTTCTGAGTAAAGACGCTGGATGATTCGATGTCTCCAGTGGTGTACTCAAGATCCCAGTTGCCACCGAAGACTTCGTGCCCGGTCTCATCAAAACTCGCCGCAACATCGGCACTGGTCAGCTTATGAAGCGATTCAACGAAGTCTTTGCCCTCTGTCGTGGCAGCGACGTCACAGCCGTACAACAGGATGTCCGCATTGGCCGTCAGATTGTGTTGCCATGCCACCAGTTCCGGAGCGTGCTGAGCCAGTGTGTGTGCATTCAGCACCGTGGAACCGACCAGAATTTCACCGGTGTTGCCGTGCGTCAGCAGATGGATGGCAGTTACGTTGCGAAGTTGTTCCAGCTTTTCGCTGATCTGTGTCAATCCGTCGGAGTTCGCATCCAGCCGCAGTAATCGAAAGTCACGATCCGTATTCAACAGGTTTGCAAGCAGCGTATCCGCATCCTGAACGCGTGAATCAATCACGATCAGTTCAATCCCGCGAACCGCCTCAGCTGGAGCAGCGCCGTTCTCACTGTTCTCGCTCGTGGCTTCTGCATTCGCGGTATCCGATTGCCCTTGCATATAAAGATCGCTGGACTCAATGTTCTCGGTCGATGCCGCCGTGTTCGTCCCTGCATCCGTGGCTGCCACAGGCGACGATTCCACCGCGACCATGGCGACTTCTGCGACCATCGCCATCGGCGACGCACTCATCAAAACCCGTTCTTCGAGCCGCGTCAATTGCAGCGACCGTCCGCGCGCAGCATCAGCGCTGGACGGTGAGGTGTGCCCGAAGAAATAGAGCACTTCGTCAACGATCAGCTGAACTCGATCTCCAATGTTCCGACGTTTGCGTTTCATACGGTCAACCTGAATGGACGCGCAGCACAGGCGCAGACCTGTACAATGCGGCACTCTTAACCTACACCACGCAATCCGAAAGGCAGGAAATCTCTGACACGATTCCACAATGCAACCGCGCGGCGATCTCGTCTTAATCCTCACTGTCCGCAGAAACGACACAATCAGACGCAACGTCTCCAAGCCTCGTAGGATCAATGGCGTGGACTTAGTGAAGCGGAATGCCGTTAGCCAACGGTAACTGTTACAGGAAAAAACAGCAAAACACCGACGGCTCACGCAGGTTTTGTTAGGGGTTCTTAGTTGCGTATTGAGCATTTTCGTTTAACGGCGAGCCGCAGGCGTAGGCGAAATTGGGCAACGACGCCTACGGCTTGCCGTTAAACGATTAAATCGACACCCCCGCTAGCGCCGTGCCGCTCACTGAAAAAGGGCGACGCTGTTGCCGAGCCGAGTTTTGGATGCCGCTGGTTCCCTGGATGGCCCGGATTCGCTACAAATCCACTTTGGCTGGCGCTGCACACACCCTACTGAATTAGCCATGAA
>JAYSPO010001323.1:0-2541 GCA_043722015.1 Candidatus Kuenenia sp.
GTGCTACGAACAGTCGATGGTCGTTCACCATGGTTACCTCTACGCCTTTACTGACAACGGCATCGCGTATTGCTGGAATGCAAAGACAGGCAAGGAAATGTGGAAGCAACGATTGAGCGGCCCGGTGTCGGCATCACCGCTGATCGTCGGAGACACGATCTTCGCAACCAATGAAGCGGGAACAACCTGGGCGTTTAAAGCCAATCCGGACAAATATGAACAGGTCGCCGAAAATCAACTGGGTGATTCTGCGTTTGCGTCCTTCGCTGCGGTGGACGGTCAGTTGTTTATCCGAGCTGCGAAGGGCGACGGGGCAGGGCGGAAAGAAACACTTTACTGTATCGGGAGCAAATAAAACAACGGCCCGCTGGAAGGCTAAGCTCACGAATGCGCACTTGCGACAGCTTCGACAGGACGCTTTCGAAGGGAAGGCATTCCAGGCAGAAAAATGTGCGGCAGAAAAATAACTTCCTGTCTTTTTGCCGCACATCTTTTTGCCGACGATACGGCCACTGCAAAATTCATCTTAGCCCGGAAGCGGGGCATTGAAATAAAATAGGGATCGGCACAATAATCCCTGTCGGATTTGAAAATGCAGGCATCCGTTGATGCAAACAATCACGGAACATTTTGCCTGTGCCGTAGACGCGAGAGAGTGAACAAGCGGAATCGCAATTTCTGGCAAGAAGATTATGGGGTAAGGTAGTCAAGCGACTCCAATGCGACTCATCTTCTTACCGCGAAATTTTCTTGCCTGAACAAAACCAGACTGTTATTTGTATCCCAGTCCTAAACGGAACATTGATGTCTGTCCATCCTGAGATTCTGATTGTGGGTGCCGGTGTTGTCGGGCTGACGACCGCATTGAAGCTGGCGGAACGCGGCGTCTCAGTCACGCTGCTGGACCGACAACTGGTGGGACGTGAAGCGTCGTGGGCTGGAGCCGGGATGCTGCCGCCCGGCAATCCTGCCAATGCCGTCTCACCAGAAGCCCGACTGCGATCGTACAGTCATGGGATGTGGCCGGGGTTTGCCGCCGACCTGGCTGACAGGACAGGCATTGATACCGGTTACCATATCTGCGGGGCGATCGAAGTCTGTTCGGTCGATAACCAGGATGAATTCCGCCACCACGACGCGCAATGGCAGGCTGAAGGCATTCGAGTTGAACACATATCCGCACATGAAGTCCAGCAGCATGTGGCAGATATGGATGATCGTTTCGAGAACGCAATTTTTCTGCCGGACTTCGCTCAGGTGCGAAACCCGCGTTACCTGAAAGCGTTGAAGGCCGCGTGTCTGCAACGGGGCGTAGAGATTCTGGAACATGCTCACGCACTGGAGATCCGTCAAAAGGACGGTCGCATTTCAGAAGTGCGGGTTCATGCACGCACATTGCAGTTTGATCGCATCTGTTTTGCTGTCGGAGCCTGGTCAGCATCGTTGCTGCAGCCTCTTGGGTTTTCGATCCCCGTCAAACCCGTGCGAGGTCAGATCGTGCAACTCCAATTACCCGCACAGCCATTTCGATGCGTGATTGAGCTGGGCCGACGTTACCTGGTACCGCGACGTGATGGATTGATCCTGATCGGTTCAACCGAAGAAGACGCGGGCTTTGCAAAGCACACAACGACGGAAGGCGTCGCTGGTTTGCTCGACTTTGCAAAATCACTTGTGCCTTCACTCGCGCATGCCGAAGTTGTGCAGACATGGGCCGGACTGCGGCCAGGATCTCCGGATGAATTACCTCTGCTGGGACCGGTGCCTGGATTCTCGAACGTGTTTATCGGCGCAGGTCATTTTCGATCGGGATTGCAGATGTCACCCGCCACCGGAACGATTCTCGCGGATCTGATGCTGGGGGAGACACCGGCGATTTCTCTGGATGGATTAAACGCAGATCGATTTTCCTCGCGATCCGCCGCACCATTGGCGGAGTGTTATACTCCGCGCGGAGTATAAGTTGTTTTTCTTCGATTTTAAGCCGAGCCCTGCCCTGTGAGGCTCCCGTTTGAAAGTCCTGCTGTGCGAGCCGTAATTCAGCGAGTGGCCGAAGCGTCCGTCACCGTGGACAGCGTTGTTGTGGGCCAGATTCAACGCGGGTTCCTGGTTCTGCTGGGAGTCGCTGAAGACGATACGCAGGAGGCTGTGATCTGGATCGCCGGCAAGATTGCAGGCTTGCGCATCTTTGAAGACTCCGAAGGCAAGATGAATCTGGCCCTCGCAGATGTCGGGGGTGCTGTGTTGCTGGTGAGTCAATTCACTCTGTACGGCGACTGTCGCAAGGGACGACGCCCCAGTTTTGTCGAAGCCGCCCGTCCCGAAAAAGCCAACGCACTCTATCAAAGTGTGAAAGCGGAACTGACAGGACACGGACTGCACGTCGAAACCGGCACCTTTCAGGCTCATATGGACGTCCGACTGCTCAACGACGGCCCGGTGACATTGATTCTGGACAGCCGAAAGACCGTCTAGTGCGTCGTCAGACCTAAGAATGCGGGTTGGCTCTGTAGGCCGGACCAAGCGAAGCGCCGTTCCGGC
>JAYSPO010001324.1:0-2410 GCA_043722015.1 Candidatus Kuenenia sp.
ACCACGCTGACGTCCCCGTCACATTCTTCGCACGAACCCCGACATTGAACTTCCCGAGACCAAGGTCGATGGTCGGCGTGAACGATGTCCCGGTGATGATGACCCTGTCGAGGACGACCGTGTTCAGTCGTTCGCGATTGACGGTGATTTCGTACCCGCTGGCACCCGCTACTGTCGCCCAGGTAAAGGTGGGACGGAGTTTCGGTGTCGTTGCTCCCGGTCCAGTGATCGTTGGCGCGATGGGTGTTGACGGGGATTGTGCATCGAGGAGCGGCAGGACGAACACGCTGGGTCTGGTACCATCGCTGCCGCGGAAGTATGGCATTCCGATAACGAGTTCTGACCGTCGATCGCCATTCGAATCGCCAAGGAACGTCATCGAGCTGGCCAGCAGCGAGGATCCGGGCAGAAACGATTGGCCTTCGATCTGATCTGCCACGCGATTTGCCTGCTTGATTGTCCCGTCGGAGTTAAGCTGCAGGATGTAAACCGTGTCCGGCAGATCGATTGTGGCGGACTGTTGTTCGGACACACCCAAGGCGAGGTCGTTGATGCCGTCCCCGTTGACATCGCCAATCGCGGTCATGCCGGAGAACCGTCCAAATGGTGAGACTGTTGGTCCACCGGAGATGGCACTCGCAATTCTGGATTTTCCTTTGACCGTGCCATCAGCATTCAGCCTCAGCACATGAATTACTCCGGGCCGGTCTCCGTTCGTGTCATGAATGTTAGACGTGACAGCGATCTCCACGACACCGTCACCATCCAGATCTCCCAGTGTTGTAATCGCTTGTCCGAAATTGTCTTTGTCGGTTGCGGGCAGAGTTCCATTGCCAGGGTTGGCAATGGTGGTGAAATTCTTGACAGTCCCGTCGGTTTTCAGCCGAAGAATGTGGACGACGCCGCGATCAGTACCACCTGCGTCAGCAGTTGCTGCCCCGACGGCAATGTCGGTAACGCCGTCGCCGTCGAGGTCACCCAGCGATGACACGACACCGAACGCATCGCCAGTTCCAAGGATCGGGCCTCCGTTCAGAGAGCTGGCAATCTTTGTCGTACTTTTGGCCGTGCCGTCGGCATTGAGACGCAGAATGTAAGCCGCACCGCGGCCGAATCCACCAGTGTCGTCGCCAGCGGCTCCGACTGCCAGGTCAACAACGCCATCTCCGTCCAGATCACCCAGCGAAGTCAGGCTGACTCCAAAATAGTCCGTGTCCGCCAGAACTGGCCCGCCATTGAGGCCACTGGCAATCTTGACCGTCAACTTTGCAGAGCCATCAGAGTTGAGGAACATCACGTAGATGGCACCTCGAGACTGGCCTCCCGTGCTGTCAAAAGGGGCACCGACGACAAGGTCCGTGATGCCGTCGCGATTCAGGTCGCCGATCGAAGTGGATGCATAGCCGAAATAGTCGTTGAACTTGACAGCGGGGCCGCCATTGAGTCCCTCGGCAATTCTGACAGGGCGCACAAATTCTGCAGGGAACTTTGGCTGGTCCTGAATCACAAATTGGTAGTCTTCGACTTCCCCGTCCGTCGCAGCTCCGGTTGCGTTCGCAGCCGCAGCATCTGTGCTCAAGCGGAACCGGGCATATGTAGTTCCGCCGGAATCTGCCGGGATCGCAGGGAATGTCAGCGTGAAGCGTCCCTTGCTGGATGTATTCGGTACACTGATCTGCGCCCGCTCCGCAGCGTTATCAAACACGCCGTCGCGATTAAAATCGATCCAGCCCGATAGTGTCGCAATTCGACCGGTGGTATTGGTCGCCAACACCGTCACCTTCGGTGCAGCACCAGACGTGCCGTTCAGATCCAGAGGACTCAACACGCCATCTTCGTCGTCGCGGCCACCGACGGCAACCTGATCATCCAGACCAGCATTGGTATTCTGGAACAGGCCGGATTCACCATCAACGCCAGCCCCCATGTACAGCGTAGTCACCGTCGAATCGATGACATGGCTGGGGCCGCCGTTCGCGGCCAGTGTCTGATAGTTGTTGACGCCGGTGCCAGACGTGGTGTCCGGTGCATCGCCGAAATCCGACGTGAGAAGAAGCCTCGGTTCCAGCAGATCGACAAGGGCCATCGGCGTCGATAGTCTGAATGCCTGTTTCCGCCGCGTTTGTCTGCCTGACGATGTGCCGCGCAACGATGACCCAATCCGAGTAAACCAGCTTCTCAAATCCATTTGAGTTCTCTCCCCAGGCTCCGCCTGGTTGTTGATCAATTCCGTGTCCCGCAAACATTTGGAATTTATGCGGCACGGCTTAGAGCCACAAGAGCAGCTTTTTGAGCCCAATTCCCGGCGAGTGGCAGGGCGTCAGCCCTCCGTGTGCTCTGATCGGTGATTTCACCGAATCCGCACTCGTCGCTCACCCAAAACTCGATGCTATCACGATGCAACGCAATT
>JAYSPO010001325.1:0-1909 GCA_043722015.1 Candidatus Kuenenia sp.
CTCGAGTGCCGCCTGAACTGCTCGGATTTCCCGTGAAAAACAGAGTGTTAAGCATATAGGTTGGTGCACATAACTATGTAATTCTTAGTGAAATGATGAAAATCGTGAGCCGGGATTTCGTGTTTATCCGAGCTAAGCATGGCGCAAATGCTTGAAAACAATCACTTTAGTGTGCGCTGGCCCTGGATCCAACGAGGTATGACATCGGCTGACCAGAACTAGTCTTCATTTGCACAACGTCGATATCACTGGGCTCCATCCAATGCCCACGACCCTTCGCAGGGGCGGATTCTGAATTTGTCGGCATTAAAGAGCAAGGTCCGGTGTGATGTAAGTTGTTTGGTTTAAGAGTTCTTCGGCGCGTCCGGCTTTGATCCAGGCACGAAGTCGGATCATGGTTTCGGCGTTATCGCGTAACCAATAGACCCCGTTACTTTTGACGCGCAGATTGATCACTCGACGAACGGCGCTTTCGATGGCTCCGCTTCCGATCGGTGTATGGCAGTCACGAGATCGGGAATAATCCATTCGACGGTGCGTCAGTCCGTGTGTGATGAAATAGTTCAGCCAGGTCTTCTGATCCTTCGTCTGATGGGAACCGATCAGCGTTTGAATCTCTTCGATGACCGTCCCAATTTCACCGCGCCAAAGGCGTTTCTTTTGAATCTTCAGCCAGCGGGTCTTGGGAACGCCTTTGAGGGACTTACTCTCCGCAAGTTTGCCGAGGTATTCCATCGCGTGCCAAAAGTCGATCAGTTGTTGAACCTGCTCCGCCTTGAGTCCCAGTGACTTGACCAGTTTCGGGATTCGTCCCCAGATCCATGCGGCACCATCCGCCACGAACAGGACTCGGGCTGCTTCGGTCAGGTTCAGTCCCCGCAGATACGCCAGCAGCAAGGCGAACAGTTGATCGCACGATCCGAGAGTGCCATCGATCACGGGCGAAAAGTCGTCCGCCATGCGGCCCTCATCATCAACCGCGTAAATGATGAACAATCGCGGTTCACGCCATTTCGCGACGAACCGTTTGCGTCCCTTCTTCGTTTTTCCACGACGCGACTCACGCAAACGAACGCGCCCACCGTCCATCGACACGACAATCCGTCGTCCGGTGACGCTGCCCGCTACGGTCAAGCAACCGCGGCAGGTCATTCGCCGAAGCATTTGGCCCATGCCGGCAGTCACTGCCCGCAGTTGATTGACGCAGACGTGAATGCCCTGTTCCGCCAGCATCTCGACGGCCTCTTCGTAGGACCCCAGCAGCGCCGCCGCCTTCGCCATCTGTTTTCTCACCTGAGGAGTGTAGTGGCCCGAAATCCCCAGCAACATCAGCATTGGAAACAGGCCACGAACACCCTTCTGACCCGCTTTCTGCGTTTTGCAACGGTGGTAATACGTGATCGACAACGTCACCGTAATCCCTGCGGGAAGGTGAATGATCTTCGTTCGTGTTCCTTGTGAATGGAATTTCTTCGGAAGATCTCTAACGAACTCCCGTTCGCGTTTGTGCATCTCTAACGATTCCGTTGCCCGAATCAATGCCATGCCCTGATGAAGCGAGGCCAGCTTCCTGCCGAGTTCGGCAATCCGCCGCTCAAACTTCGCATGACCCAATGCCGAATGCAGCTCAATGGTCGCCGTCAATTCTCGCATTTGCTGTTCAACGCCACTCGCCTCGGCTGCCAGCCGTTGGTATTCTGCGTTCATCCGTGAATCACTCCCTGAAAAGCCGTTGTAATTAACGCTCTTTACAGTGATTCATGGGTTTTCTCCTACCCCATTTCCTCTCACGTCACAAAACCGACAATTTCAGAATCCGCCCTTCCAGAACGGCAGACGGCTGTCACAGCGGACTAACTTCGGCCCAACAATTCCCGCGACCATTTCTCATCGCGTTCGGACAACGGCG
>JAYSPO010001326.1:0-3425 GCA_043722015.1 Candidatus Kuenenia sp.
CCGGCCTACAGACTCGATCCTACCCATCGTGAATGTGGGCTGCGGGATGTTTTCAATTCGCCCTTGCGGGGATTCGGGAATCTCGAAAAGATGCGTTGAAAGATGGGTCCTCGAATGTCGCGTATTTTGGGGAACAGCGTTGCGCGTAAATCTCAGAGCCAATTGGAGTGGCAAAGTGATGACTACGGAAAGTTGCGGCAAATCAACAGTTTGCCTGATGTCGTTGACGCTGGCCGTCAGTTCAGTAATGATCTTCAATACCGGACTGTCGCTCCGCGCACGGGCGGATGAGAAAACGGACGTCGCTGCGGCGGACGGAATTCTGCTCGCTGATTCCCCTGATCCACAGCGCACGACGCACGTTGAATATGCACTAAAGATTGAGGGCACGCTGCTGACGCCGGCGCAGAAGGGTACGTCCGAATGGAATCTCAACAGTTCCGGAAAATTTGCATTTGATCAACGACGATTTCCTTCCGACGCGTCTGGCCCATCTGCATTGCGAGCCGTGCGACGTTTTGCAACTGCCGAAACTGAATCTGTCGTTGGCAAAGATCATGCGACATCCGTGGTATTGCCATCGCAGGCCCGTCTGATTCAACTTTACGGTGCCGAGTATCAACTGCTGCAGCTGAGTCCCGATGTGCGACTCACACGACCGCAGGTGGATCTGTTGCAGATCCCCTGCGATCCGATCGTGGCAACGGGATTGTTGCCGGCACGGAATCTGAAAGACCAGCACGAAAAATGGAACGCGGATTCATGGGTCATCCCGATGCTGGTCGGCGTTGACGCGGCGGTTTCGCAAACGGCAACCTGCCAACTCAAGTCACTCACGGCGAGCGAAGCGGTTGTGACATTTGAAGGCACAACCGAAGGCGCGGTCACGGGTTCCGCCACAAAGGTGACACTGAAAGGTGAGCTGACACTTGATCGGATGCAGCGGTTCATTCGATCTTTCAAAGCCGTGCAGTCAGAAAAGCGTGAGCCGGGACCATTCAGTCCGGGACTCAACGTTGAAGCCACGATCGCATGGACTCAAACGGCTGCCGCACCAGCCAGCGGTCTTCCTGACACGATGCCGGAACAAGTCCCGGATGAACGAAAATTGTTATTGACTCTCGCGACACCGGGGCAAGTCTTGTTGTTACACAATCGCAACTGGCACGTCTTTCATGAAACGCCCGAAATGGTGATGTTGCGGATGATGCATGACGGATCGCTCGTGGCTCAATGCAACATCTCGCCATCCCCTGCTGTTTCGCCGGGAGAATCAACATCCGAACAGGAATATCTTGATGAAGTGCAGACCGCGCTGGCGGAACGCAAGGGTGCGGTCAAATCGTCAAAAATCCACGACGACATCAACGGCTGGCGAGTTCATCATGTTCGCGCCCTTGGGAAGGCCAACGAAAAAACTCTGATCTGGGATTATTTTCTGTGTACGGCAAAGTCGGGCCAGCAGACTTCGCTCATCTTTTCGTATGCTGAAGAGGACGAAAAACTGGTTGCTGGCTCACCGGAACAGATGGTCGGGACGCTGACAGTCCGGGCAAATCGTCCAAAAGTCGCTTTGCCGCGTTGAGATCCGTAAGCCGCCAATTGCCCGAAAAAAGCCTCACCAGGTCTGAGACGATCTTGCGACAAAACCGACGACTGGTCTACGATTGGATTGCGTGTTCCTTCGGGATCGTGAAGAATCACTTTCCAGCCGGACGTTTTGCGTGTCTTTATTTATTGTGATCCTGCGGGCCGGGTTCTTCCCGTCCCGGCCCTTTGACTGTCGAAGGAAAGTTAGAATGGCAACGCTCAGAACCGTCAGTCGCTGCACCTTGCTGCTGGCGTTCGCGATATTTATTCCCGATTCCCTCACGGCGGCAGACAAGATTGTCCTGACGGAGGATGACGGCAAGACCGCGCAAATCGTGGCATCCATGGTGTCCAGTCGGCACATAAATCATCCGGAAATCAACGATGCCCTGTCTGAAAAGCTGATGCACCGCTATCTGGAAATCTGGGATCCGCAGAAACTGTACTTTCTGCAGTCTGACATTGACGAATTCTCCACTGAGAAGACGTCCCTCGACGACAAGATTCTCAAGGGGGACGTGAAATTTGCTGCGGACGTATTCGAACGCTTCCGATCCCGCATGGATGTCCGCGCGGCAAAACTGGACGCACTGATCGATCTGGAACATGACTTCACCGTCGAAGAAGAACTGATTCGTGACGCCAAGGAGATTCCCTGGGCCGCCAACGAAGAAGAACTGGACGAACGCTGGCGGAAGCGAATCAAGTTCGATCTGCTGATGCTGAAAATGGACGACACAGACCTGGCGGAAGCCCGGAAGCGGCTTCACACACGCTATCACACCAATCAGGTCTTTCTTGATCAGACCGAAGCACACGAAGTCCTGGAACTTTATTTGTCGTCGATGACGCACTGCCTTGATCCACACTCGACCTATATGTCTCCGCAGACCCTGGAAGATTTCCGGATTGACATGGAACTGAAACTTGATGGTATCGGCGCGCGACTGAAATACGATGATGGATATACGATGGTCGAAGAAGTCATTGAAGGTGGTGCGGCAGCGAATGACGGTCGCCTGCAAAAAGGCGACAAGATCATCGGAGTTTCCTTTGATGCGTCAGACACTTTTGTCGATGTGATTGAAATGAAACTCACCAAGGTCGTGGACATGATCCGCGGCAAGAAAGGCACAAAAGTCAAGCTGAAGGTCCTGAAACCAAAAGAAGCAGACGAAGAAGAAACTGCCGGCATCGAACGCCGAACTCAGATCTACGAACTGACTCGTACCGAAGTGAAAATTACCGAAGATGAGGTCAAAGGTAAGATCCTTGAATCATCTGAATGGATCGATGGCCGCAAGACCAAGGTTGGCATCCTGCGAATCCCGGCATTTTATCGGGATTTCCGTGGTGCGACTCAGGGTGGTAACTTCAAGAGCACGGCGCGAGACGTGAAAGTTGTGCTTGACGAATTCAACAAGCAGGACGTTCAGGTATTGATCGTCGATCTGCGGTGGAATGGCGGCGGTGCCCTGCAGGAAGCGATTGAGGTTTCGGGCCTGTTTATTCCAAAGGGTTCAGTCGTGCAGGTCAAGGAACCAGACACCGGAGTCCAGGCATTCGATGACGAAGACCCGGATATGTACTGG
Source organism: Candidatus Kuenenia sp. (assembly GCA_043722015.1). Lineage (GTDB taxonomy): Bacteria > Planctomycetota > Planctomycetia > Planctomycetales > Planctomycetaceae > SXXK01. The sequence goes on from JAYSPO010001326.1 coordinate 3,183, forward strand.
CGCCGGCCAATGGTTGTCGTCTGCAATCGGTTTTCAGCGTCCGCGTCTGAAATTTTTGCAGGAGCCATCAAGGACTACCGTCGCGGCATCGTGATTGGCGACCGCACGACGCACGGCAAGGGTACAGTTCAGAACGTGGTCGATGTCGTCGATCGCCGTTCCTTGTTTTCCTCACAAGCTCATGGTGCACTGAAGTTGACGATCAGCAAGTTCTATCGCGTCAACGGCGACAGCACTCAGACG
>JAYSPO010001327.1:0-3726 GCA_043722015.1 Candidatus Kuenenia sp.
AAGCAATTGCAGGAAAACAATCAGGCACAGGTTACCGCACAACAGGAAACGCAGCGCGAAGTGGCGGACGCTGCGGAACAGTTGCCGACGCCGCTGGAAGAACTGGCCGAACGATTGAATATCCCCGAGCTGGGTTTGCAGAATCAGGCACGTCCGGCGCAGGAAGCGGCCCAGGCGGCCCGCGAAGGTGCTCAGTCTGGTGAATCCGCCTCAGGACAACTTAATGAAACTCAACTGCAACAAGCCAGCCAGAAAGCCCAGGAAGCCGCTGGCCATCTCAATCGCGCCGCACAGTTGGCTCAACAAGCCGCGCAGGGACACCGTGATCCGAATGCCTTGATTCCGACTGAAGTCGGTGAAAGCGTCAGCGATGCGCTGCAGAGTCTGCGGAAAGCTTCAGAAATGATCGACCAGGAAGCGGCTCAGCGGGCTGCGGCGGAAAAGGCTGCAAGGCAGGCAGCGGAACAAGCCGCTGCGCAGCAGTCGCCGGATGGTCAGGCCTCTCAACAAGGTGAAGCCGGGCAACCCGGCGAACCGGGTCCGCCGGGTGAAGCCGGCCAGCAGGGCGAAGCAGGGCAGCCGAGTGAAGCGGGGCAGCAGCCAGGCAAACCTGGTGAAGGTCAGCCCGGTGAGCCGGGGCAGGATCAGCAGGGACAGCCGGGTGAAGGTCAGCAGCCGGGGCCACCGGGTGACGCAAAATCCGGCGACGGCAAAGGGCAACCAGATTCATCGTCTCAACAGATGGCTAAAGCTGCCAGATCATTGCAGCAGGCGGCTCGCAGCGCGTTGCCGAATCAGTTTTCACCGGGACAGCTAAGCTCCGATCCTGGTAGCGCAGCGGGTGATCCGAAAAGTGAGGGCAACGTTTCGGAATTTGATGGTCAGGATCCCAACGCGACACGCCGTAAAGGCACCCGCCGCGTGTGGGGCCGGTTGCAGGATGATCTGGATGCGGACGTCAGCGACGCTGGTAAGGAAGTCATGGACAACGAATACTCCGAACTCATCCGCCGCTACCGCCGCGACCTCGCCCGCGCTGGCCAGAAGTCCGAGAAGAAGCCGGATGCTGGAAAACCGTGAGGCGATGGGCGTAAGTCGCCCTTGAAGGTTTGACGACGCTGGTTGTCAGGAATCTCAGTCGGCGGAGCGACTGAGCTACGTAGGCGACGTCGCTCCGCCGACTCGCATTCCTGTCTGAGAATGATCGAAAACAAAGCCGCACCGCAACACGTTTTATTCCTGGCCGCATGCTGTGTAATATCCACACACAAAGCCACCGCCTGCCACTCTTCACAAGAAAGCCCCGCCATGAGATTCTGGTCTTCCGTGAACCTGACGCCATTGATGCTGATTCTCGCACTTGCGGCGATGCAACCGATCGTCAACGCTGGTGAAAACGTCGAATTTTCCACAGCAGATTCAACATTGAACATCACCATTGATGGCCAGCCATTTGCGACGTACAACTTTTCGCCCGATCTGCCGAAACCATTTCTGCTTCCGTTGCGGACTCCATCGGGCGTCGTGGTGAATCGAGAACTCGGAGACACGACAGACGCCGATCATCCGCATCACAAGGGTGTCTGGAATTCTGTGGATGAAATTAACGGGATCAAGTTTTGGAAAGAAGACGGACCGATTCGCAACATTTCGGTCCGTGTGATTCAGGCCGGCGGATCGATCGGAATCTTTGAAGCGATCAACCAGTGGCAGCATCCGGAAACCGGGGAACCGCAACTCACAGAAACGGCTGTCGTCACGATTCATGCCAATCGATTGCTGGTGTACGACATGCTCTTCACCGCATCGCATGTCGCCGCCGATTTCGAAGACACCAAGGAAGGCATGTTTGGCATTCGTGTGGCACCGTCCATGAAAGAAAAGAACGGCGGACATGTCGTGGCCAGTGATGGGTCTGAGACGACTCAGAACTGCTGGGGCAAGTCGTTCCCGTGGATTGACTATTATGGAACCGTCGATGGCAAGACTGTCGGAGTGGCCATCATGGACCATCCGTCCAACTTCCGTCCGTCTCGATACCACGTGCGTGACTACGGATTGTTTTCGATCAGCCCGTTCGGCAACCATGCCTACACGAACGGCGTGGAAGAAGCCGCGCCTGTGCATCTGAAGAAGAACGAATCGCTCCGATTGCGATACGGAATGTACTTCCACGATGGCGACACCAAAGCAGGCAACGTCGCAGCCGCCTGGGATCAGTTCGTGAGCAGCACGGCGGAATAGTATGGTCTGCGGACTGCTCGTGAATTGGGAAAGCGGCGAATAACGTAGGGTGTGACCAGCGAGCGAATACGAGCGCAGGCACACCGTTGAGCGTCCTCAGATCAAACACCGCCATGTGGCCAAGGGCTTTCACCGCAGCCGGTCTGCATGAATTGATGGACGCGAAAACTTCTGGGTCGGCGTTGCGCTTGTCCCGCCACACGATGGGGGTTGGACTTTCCTCAGCAAACGTTTTAGAGTGTTGTTTTTCCGAGAAAAATTCAGGCGACGCGGCTGATTCCATAGTTCCTCTTGTGAATTTTGTGCCTTTTTGTGGCCAGCAGACTCCCCGGACTTACAAACAACTCCTGAACGAGTCGTGCTGGCCACAAAAACTCACAAGAGACACAAAAGTAGGTACAGGGCGAACGTGGCGGACTGGAATTGAAAACACCCCGAAATCCTCAGGACCGCCGCAAATATGTAAGGCACCAGAAATCGTGCCTTGAGATGCCCGGTGTTGCTGATGGAGAATATGTTTACGTTCAGGATTTAAACGAAGAAATCTGGATATTGCCAGATGCACCGCATAGACATCCGAAAGTTCTGGGACAGGCCTTGCCTGCTTTGTATGCTGGGACGCTGAGGATTGCCGGGGACACGATTGTCGAGCTCACAAATCTCTCGGGAACGTTTTGATGTGATGATGACGAGGGACTGATTGAGGTTGCCGAATGGCTCCTGAATCGTGGATGGAAATTCGCGAAGGACGCCATTCGATTCTTCCCATTCGATGGCGGACGCCCTTACATCATTTCGTTTTGAATAGCCGGTATGGAGCCTGTATGCGAATCCTCATACTCGAAGACAACGCCGATCGACGAACCGCTATGCTGGAGCATATTGCTGATTGCCTGCCCATGTTTGGGGTCTCATTCTTCGAGACGTCCGAATCCATGATCAACGCCCTCAAGTCGGCGAAATGGGACGAGATCGCACTGATCTCTCTGGACAACGACCTCGACCCGATTCAAATCAATGGTCGTGCGACCGATGCCGGCGACGGACTGGCGGTCGCTCGTTTTCTGGTGGAACTCAAGTCGATGCCTGACACTTTGCAGGTCACCATGCCGCCTTTGGTTATCCACACGACAAATGAACTCGCGGCACTCCAGATGCAGCACTTGTTCTCTGTCGCAAAGTGGCGGTTTGAAAGAGTCACGCCTTACGATGGGGAATCCTGGATCGGTGAAGTCTGGATCCAGAAAGTACGAGCCGCGATCGTTGAAAACGTCTCAGATCGCAGGACGGTTGCTGGAGCGTGCATCAAACATGGGGCACGTGGCTGAGATCAATGCAGGCGACCGTCGCAGACCACTTTTACAATTCCCCATTTCGCGCCCCTGAATTCACGATGGGTATTTTCGGCGTGGCTCTCTACAGGAAACTCGAATTCTCGCTGCCGGTTGATACAATAGTGCTGTGTCCCCAGTTGGCCTTGCC
>JAYSPO010001328.1:0-11660 GCA_043722015.1 Candidatus Kuenenia sp.
CGGTGATGCGTGATAAACTGGCTGAAAATGACCGGTGTTCCGGGATTCATTCGCACGGGCCCAAGTGAAGTCGGCTCCACGGCGACTCGTTGTGAATAAGACGAAGCAGGCAGGACGCGCATGCTTTCCTTGATAACCGCGTCCAGATACGGCAAGCCGTCCAGTTCTTCGAGCGTTGGAATATCTGCGGCAACTTTGGTGCGCAATTCCATCTGGAGTTTCTGCAGCACGTCCGGATGCTGGGACAACAGAAACAACGTCCAACTGAAAGTATGTGCCGTCGTTAAGTGTGCGGCTGCGAAAAGTAACGTCGCATGACCGGTCAATTGATTATCGGTAAGTTGACCCTGCGACTGCTGAACCTGAAACAGCAGACTCAGAATATTCAGCCGGTCATGTTCCACGCTGCGATGTGACTGAAACATTTCGCGCACCGACTGTTCCAGTTCTTCGGCCTGCAGCAGCAGATCGTCATAGCCCTCCGCAAATTGCGGGGACGAGACTAACGCTCCCATGCCGATTTCGTGATTGCGATGAACCCACCGATCGATCAACGCGCCCAGGCGATACGCGAATGCTGCATCGTCCACCCCAAACAGGAGGGCGGCTGTCATCTTGAGCATGAACTGAACCATTTCAGCGTTCAGATCACAAGCATCTCCTGCAGTCCAGTTGTCAGTCAGATCGCAGGCGATCTGGCAAATTGTCTGGTGATATCCGGGAAGAATCTTTTTGGCAAAGGCATCCTTCATCATACGTCGCGCGTCACGATGTTCGGTGCCGTTCTGGCTGAGCAAACCCGATGTCACGCGGCGCTGAGCTGAGTTACGATTGCCGCGGACGGCGAAGAAACGGGATTCAAAGACCTGTGAGTTGGAAAGAACTTCGCGATTGAGTTCCGGCGAAAACACGAACACCAGTCGTTGGTCGTTTTCTTCCAGGACAGCCAGATCACCGTGATCGTGATTGAGCTGTCTCATGCAGGCAATCGGATCATCGGCAAACTGCATCAACCGCCCGCGTGTCAAGGGGATTCCGGGATCGTGCAACGTCAGTTTTGGTCGGTCGGACATCTCAGGTCTTCCATGACTGTTAATCCAAGCCAGCAGACTTTCCTTGTCTGCCCCGACGCCGGGCCTTTTTTTTGAGCCCAGCGTGGTGTGAGTTCTAGCAGATCCGATCCACGAAGGCGAATCGGATTTCCAAATTTACACGGGACCTGAATCAGTTCCACCTCTCCAAATAACGGCATCATCAGGATGCGCGGTTCTTTGCTGCGTGCGGATGGGCTTTTTCGTAAGTTTCCCGTAATCGACGGGTGCTCACGTGGGTGTAAATCTGAGTGGTTGTCAAACTCTTGTGCCCCAATAATTCCTGAACGCTGCGCAAGTCGGCACCGCCATCCAACAGGTGAGTCGCGAAACTGTGCCGCAGAGTGTGGGGGGTTGTCTGTTGCGACAAACCAGCTGTCAGAATATGCGTTTCCAGCATGCGACCGATGCTTCGTGTCGTAAGCCGCCGCCCGAATCGGTTTAAAAAAATTGCCGATCGCTGTTTTTCCGATGCCTTCGCATCCGGACTGCGAACCTCCAGCCATCGATCCAACGCTTTGGTTGCGTAGCTACCAACAGGCGAAATCCGCTCCTTGCGCCCTTTACCCAAAACCCGCAGAATTCCTGCCGAGCGGTCCCAGTCTTTCAGATCGATTCCGACGACTTCTGAAACGCGAAGTCCAGCGGAATACATTGTCTCGAGGATTGCTCGATCCCGCAGTCCTGCATCGGAATTTGCCGGAGGAGCGATGAGCAGAGCCCCGACCTGGTCCGTGGTCAGAAAATGCGGCAGTTTGCGACCACTCCGAGGTGTCCGCAATGGTTTGGCGGGATTGGTATCGCAAATACCTTCACGATTGCAGTACCGAAAGAAACTGCGAAGACACGCAAGTCTTCGGGCCACAGTGGTTCGAGCATAGCCGCATTCGTGCAGGTAAGAGACGTATGCTCTGAGGATTCCCACCTCGATATGGCGCGGGTCTGGAACCGAGCCTGTCTGTTCCTGCAGGAATTCGATGGTATGCGAAAGGTCATCGGCGTACGATTTGATCGTCAATTCTGACGCATTACGTTCAATCTTGAGATAGTTCAGAAACGCCTGAATAGCTGCATGCATGGGAAGGCTCCGAATCCGATGTTGAGCACGCCAAGCAGCACAAGCTAGAAAAAGGTCGGGAAATCCTCGGTTTCCAGTTCAACCTCTTCACGCTGCAGATCGCGGACGCGTTGAGACAATGTTGCCGCATCGTACCATGTAAAGTCAAGTTCCGGGTCACCTGCAAAGTCCGCAAGTTGAGACAGAACCTGCTGGACGCTGCTGTCGTCGTACAGGAAAATATATTTCTGGCCATCCCTTACGAGTGCCAATACGTTAACCGCTCGACTCATATCAGGCTCGCTCCATCAAAGCCGCGACAAGAGGATTTTGTGCTGCCATTTGTATCGGACGCCCGGGCTGTGAGTTTCGCAACATTCAAAGACAGTGTAAAAGTCAACGATGAGAGATTTGGATCAGCCGTCACGAACGCCGTAAACCGAACTGTCTCCGGCAGTTCATGCCCGTCCGCCAGCTTCAGGTTGTCGCTGCCAGGTATTGTGCTGTCGATCGCAAAATGAGGAATTTCATGAGTCCTGCTGAGGTGGATCGCGCTTCGCGTAAACCATACCCGGAAACGCCTTCCGGAATCATGCGGCTGCCAGCAAGCTTCAAAGCGGCGGCAGCAGCTGCGAGATATTTTGATCCGACCAGTCGCGAAGCTCAGGCGGAATCCATTACTGTGCGGATTCGCTGGTTCGGTTTGTGTGTCGGCTGCCTGTACGTCAATCTGGTCGATCGCGACACAGGACGTCCGGAGCTGAACGGCATGTTGGTGCTAGGCGCTGTCTATGCGTTGATGGACACACTCGCCAGTTGGAAAGGCAAGGTCCTCCTGAAGGAATACCGCATCGGCATTTCGTTGATGGAGGCGTTGTTCATCGGACTGCTTTGTAATTTTGATCTGGGTGTCAGCAGCCCGTTTCGGTTTTATTATTTTCTTTCGGTGCTGGTCTGCGCGATTCGCCATTCACCGAGGCTGACGTTTACGACTTTTGGCCTGCATTCACTCAGCTATATCATGCTGGGGCTATATGCTGCACCGGAGCAGGAATCCGATATCGTGACCGTGATTCTGACGCTGGTCTTCCTTGGTTGGGCCGCCTGGGCCATCATCGCACTGACAGGGCTGCTCAGATCCGCCGGACAAAAGCTGGTGATCCTGAATGAAGAACTGCAGTCCAACCAGCAACTGCTTGAACGCCGAATTGCTGTCAGATCGAAAGAGTTACAGGAATCACAGGCGATGCTCGTCCAGCAGGAGAAGCAAGCTGCGTTTGGATTGCTCGCTGCCGGGATCGCACACGAAGTCGGCAATCCGCTGGCGTCAATCAGTTCCATCATCCAGATGCTCAGTCGGAAAAACTCTGACGAATATGTCAAACAACGTCTGGATCTGGTCGATGGACAACTCACCAGAATCCAGCGGACTCTGCGTGAGTTGACAGGATTCAGCCGCCCGACCAACCAACAGCAGTCTACCGTCGATGTGCATGCCGCGATCAACGACGCATTGAACATTGCCAAGTATTACAAACGCTGGAAAGGCAAGACCATCGTCTCCAGCTTTGCTCTGAATCTGCCGCATATCCGCACGGTCTACGATCAACTGGTTCAGGTGATGCTGAACCTGATTCTGAACGCTCTGGACGCCACAGATGAAGGTGCGGCGATCGAGATTACAACAGAGTTGATTGAGGAAACTGATTCCGTGCCGGCGCGAATCGGAATTCATGTTCGGGATGAAGGTCACGGAATTCCGAAGGAAGCACAGGAACAGATATTTCAGCCATACTACACCACCAAGGATCATGGCACAGGCCTGGGACTCTTCGTGTGCCGCCAGCTCACGCGACATGCACTCGGCGGGGAAATCACGCTGGTCAGATCGACGCATCAGGGCACGGAGTTTTTTGTCACTTTGCCTGCGGTTTCGGACTCCGGATCTGAAGCTGGCTCGCACTCATCGATTGTTCATGTGGCTGATTCCAGAGCCCAATGACGACCGACAGTTCGATGCCGCTCCGTTCGCCAGGACTACGTCACAATTTCGAAATACACTCATCCAGATTCAACACCACGCTCATCACCGCAGACCATGCCGCCAGCTCAGCCGGTTTCAAAGATGTGTCTCGAGGTGAATTCCCCAGGCTCAGGAATTCTTCCGCAGCTGTGGGGTTGGTTGTGAAGTGCGTTCGAGCCTGCGCAAGGATTTCCTCCAGCGTCGCTTGTTCTGAAGCGTCCGGCGACCGGGAGAGTACGATCCGGAATGCGAGCACGATGCGAGCTGCGTCGTCAGCGGATGCCAGCATCACGCGTTCAGCCAGCTTGCGAGCGGCTTCGACGTAGGTCGGGTCATTCAGCAGGACGAGGGCCTGCAGCGGTGTATTCGTACGCGCGCGGCGGACGACGCAGGTTTCACGGTCGGGAGCGTCGAAGGTCGCCATGCCAGGTGGTGGGCAGGTGCGTTTCCAGAACGTGTACATGCTGCGTCGATAGAGTCCGTCGTCAGTATCCGCAACATATTTATCACGACGCTCGACACTGACGTCTTCCCACAGCCCGTCGGGCTGATAGGGTTTGACACTGGGACCCCCGATTTTCTCTTTCAGCAGGCCGCTCACGAACAGTGCGTTGTCGCGGACAGTTTCCGCCGGCAATCGATATCGTGGCCCGCGACCAAGCGATAGATTGCGAGGATCACGGTGCAGTTGCTCGGCATTCACACTGGATGATTGTCGATACGTGGCCGACATCACGATCTGTTTCAGAATTGCCCGCTGATCCCAGCCTTGCTGGACCAACTCGGTCGCCAGCCAGTCGAGCAGTTCCGGATGACTCGGCAGCGCGCCCTGGATTCCGAAGTCTTCCGCCGTTTCCACAATGCCGATCCCGAACAGCATTTCCCACTGGCGATTCACGGCAACTCGAGCCGTCAGTGGATGAGCCGGATCAGTCAGCCAGCGGGCCAGTTGCAGCCGACCAGGAATTTCCGGTACGGTTGCAACAACCGCACTTTCGTGTGACACCAGAGCATTCGGAAACGCGGCCGTCACCTGTTCCCCACGCTGATCGTATTGCCCTCGTTTCAACACAAAGATCGGGCGAGGTTCAGCGGGTTCGGCCATCACCATGGTGGCGGGGATTTCTGCGTCCAGCGTGGTACGCTGTGCTGTCAGCGAGGTCTTTTCAGCCTGCAGAGCTGTTGGATCGGCACCAGCTTCTCCCGAGAGTTTTGCAATCTCCGCTTCGACTTCTTTCAGGCGTCCTTCGATCCGATCCAGTTCCGCTTGTTGTTCGGGTGTCGGCAACCTGAGCAGGGGTTCTGCCATTCGTGCTTTGTTGTATGACACAACCTTGTCCGGCACGTTGTTGAAGAACGCGGCGAACTGATAATACTCCTTCTGCGTCAGCGGATCATATTTGTGATCATGGCACCGCGCGCATTGCAGTGACATTGCAAGAAACACAGTTGCTGTCGTATGGACGCGGTCAGCCACGTACTCAACATGATATTCCTCTTCAAAGATTCCGCCTTCCGTCGTCAGCACATGGTTGCGACTGAATCCGGTGGCGACCTTTTGCGACACCGTGGCCTCGGGCAGCAGATCCCCCGCCAGCTGTTCGGTCAGAAACTGATCGTACGGCATTCCGTCCGTAAAGGCATTGATGACCCAGTCTCGCCAGGGCCACATCGTGCGAGTTTCGTCGTTGTTGTAGCCGTTCGTGTCAGCGTAGCGTGCAGCATCCAGCCATTGCATCGCCATCCGCTCGCCATAACGTGGCGATTTCAGCAGCCGGTCAACGACTTCTGCATAGACATCTTCTTTGGCGGCAGACGTGAGGCGCTCTTCGAAAGTGCTGAGCTCTTCAGGGGATGGTGGAAGTCCGGTCAGGTCAAAGGTAACTCGCCGCAGCCAGACGTGCGGAGCGGCTTCTTCCGACGGCAGCAGGTTTTCATCTTCCAGGCGTTTCAGGACAAACGCATCAATCGCGTTCTTCGGCCACGAGGCGTCTTTCACTGCCGGAACTACCGGACGAACAGGCGACGTCCAGGCCCAATGCGACGTAAACTCCGCCCCCTGCTCGATCCACTGTTGCAATACGAGTTTCTGTTGCTCGGTGATGGGCTTCTTTGCCGACGCGGGCGGCATCTGCGTATCCGCATCGTGGGAATTGATGCGTGCGATAAGTTCACTTTCAGCGGGTTTTCCACGCACGATGGCGATGCGACCACTATCACCTGCGGCGGTCGCAGAGTCCTCGCGATCAAGGCGAAGCCCCGCCTGGCGGGCCACCTCATCCGGCCCGTGGCAGCTCCAGCAGTGATTTGACAGGATCGGACGCACGTCGTGATCAAACCGCACTCGCTGCTGAGCATGTGCAGAATGCGGAGTCAGGGTTGCAATGATCGCGAATGACAGCAGGATTGTGGGCAGGTCGAATTTCATATCGGTAATTCCGGCGGGAGTTGTGGAACGCGTGATTGTATGCAGTCGCCAGCCATGACGCCATCAGCGCTGACACTGTGTCACGGTCGGCCAATTTGTGACTTGACGGTAGGAATGGCAGTTTCAAGAGCTGGTCGAGATCTGGATATTTCACCTGACGAAGGCTGGTCGCAACTTCGGACAACACTGGACATCATTCGTTGCCAAGCCACTGATGTTTGCCAAACTTGTCGTTTCATTCAAAGACATTCCGCACCAAGCAGCCCATGACGAGTTTGTTCAAATTGACACCCCTCAGGCGTGTTGATATCGTGAAATCCCAAGCGCGTCCAATACTGGATATTGAACGCGCCATTTGATATTGGGAACGACTCAGCAAGCATCCTGTGTTTTCAGACCACGATGGCCAATATCACGCGCCGTATGTATTTCAGAGTTAGCTGCCAGAACAGATCTTTCTCCATTTTGTCGCAAGGATGTGACCCATGAACGTCAGAACGTTTTTACGATTTACCGCTGTGTGTTGTATCGTGTCTTCTGTCAGTGTTTCAGCTGCTGCATCGGATGACATAGAAACTCTGCCATCCAATGAGGTGTCAGCTGACATCGGTCACTTTTCGTATGCCGAGCGTCGCTTTTCATTGACAACAACGAAGAAGTCAAATGGCGATATCATGCTGACAGTTGCAAAGCAGCGACGACGGCTGCTGGGAGCAGCCACTTCAGATACGATTGGCGAGTTGAAGATTCCAGCTGGAAATCAGTGGTTCTACACCCTGGACGAACTGGATCGGCTGTGGTTATTTGTGGGGCCGTCAGTTGAAGAGACACCTGGTAAACGTCACAACCCCTTCGTCGTTTACCTTTACGGGCATGTCATCGACGGCAATGGGCAGACGCAATTCTCCATTCAGAACGTCACTGGCAGTAAAGATGGTGTCGGGGTGTTCGGCACACAACAGTGGCAAGGTGTTCCCGAGATGTTTCTTGAAAAGCTTCATGAAGATATACCCTCGGTCGCAAAGGTCAGATCGATGCTTCCTGAGCAATCGCCTGCATACACCGCAGAGCAGGTTTCTTTGATTGTCGCCGCCAATGAAGAATGAAAGCAGCTAACAAAGCGGTGAACCGAAGTTGCCGTTCACGCTGTCTTAAAATGGAAAATCCCTCGCGGCAACACCGGCTACCGCAGTCGTTCGCCAGCAAACCGGAATGAGCTGCTACTCGATCTCCACAGTCATGCTTCGATAGCTCACACGCAGGTCGCGACCAATCAGTAACCCGACTCCCAATAACGGATTGCTGCCGTCATTCGCAACAACGTTCAATTCACGGATCTCTCCGAACCACTCAATCAGGCACAGATGCACCTTCAGCGACACTTCTGACCCGTCAGCCAAAACCGCCTTCGCTGTACCTACATGTGGCAGCTTCACCTCGTCAATATACAACTTCGGCAGCACCAAATCTCCATTAAACCCCGTGTCCACCCATACGTCAACTTCGTGAACCAAGGCATTCTTTGCAGCCCCCATTTTAATCGAAACGAGCGCTCGCCCTTCTTCATCGACGCGGCCAATCATTTCATCTGCCCACCAAGGTGCAATGCCGTTTTGTGCCCTACGCGCATGGCGTGCGACAACCGATCCGGGTATTCGTCTCGTGCAGCGCGCATCGCCTCGGTCAATGTCCGCCCCAAAAAATAGCTTCCACTCTCAGGCTCGATCGCGATAAATTCATTCTGGTGTTCGGGTTCCAATAGTCCAGCCAGTCTGTGTTCGTAAATCGCCTCGGCCCTTCGGATAAAATCGTCCAATTCTGGTGTCAACACTTCGTGTACTCCTGTTAAACTGCGTCTGTTTCATTGTAGTCGGTTTTCCACATAAACTCAATTTCCAATAGCAATTACTGCGTGGCAAGCAGAATCGCTGGCGAACAATCGCGTGAACCGGAGCCGCACACCACCGGCCCTCACGTGGCAAATCTTTCGTGTGCGTCCCGGTTGCGCTGGTCGTTCTGGCATTCCAACGCAATTGTCGTGCTCGTGCTCAGCATCGCGGTGCTCGTGCTCGTAATCGAATAGAGACAAAAATGACAGACTACCTGTTTGACCATGATCGACTTGATGTTTATCGCCTTTCGATTGAATACGTCGCGAATGCGTTTGATACCTCTCGTTTGTTGGCAGGGCTTCATCGCCATGCTCGCGATCAATGGCGGGTCGATTACGAGCACGAGCACCGCGATGCTGAGCACGAGCACGAAGAAATGCCAGAACCAGGCGTTGGAACGAAGCCGCGGTCGCTGGCGTTTTGGCAATTGCAAATCACTCGCCGCGGCGTGCTTCAGGCCTGCAGACACTGGTCCTTATTCCGTGAGGAAAATCGCAAAAGGGAAATCGCAAAAGGGGAAATCGCAAAAGGGGACATTGTACTTATTCATTAAAGTAGAATGTCCCCTTTTGCGCTATTAAAGTAGAATGTCCCCTTTTGCGCTGTTAAAGTAGAATGTCCCCTTTTGCGCTGCGCTGCCCTTTTGCGCTGCGCTGCCTTTTGCGCTGTCGCTTACCAGGCAACAATCAACGCGGCGGGACCGTCGTTTCCGAAGCGATCGTGAGACCGAAATGAGCCAGGGTTTGCTTCGAGATCGTTGGATTGTGTCGAGGAAATTGTTGATGGCGTCCTGATGATGACTGCAGGTTCGGCCAGCAAATCGGGTCACGTGTCCCAGACGTATTGTCGTGGTGGAGCAAGCTGAGAACGCGGGCTGTGATTCCAGCATCCACAATGGCACGATGGGCATTTGCGATCGTCGGAATGCTAAGTGCCGCAGCCACGGTGGATAATTTTGCATCACGGCCACTCGTTTTCGTCGAGCAATCTGCATCGTACACAGACGACCGAACGCGGTGGGCATTTGAACGCCACACTCCAATAGCTCAGTCTGCAAAAATCCAAGGTCGAATGAGATGTTGTGGGCGACGAGGTGTGTGGTTTCGCAAAAGCAGTCCATCAGGTCCGGGAGCAGGTCCGCAAATGTCGGGGCTACCCGGACTGCCTGATTTGAAATGCCATGAATCTGAGTCACGTGCGACGGGATCGATCGCTGCGGATTCACCAGAGAATCGAACATCCGAACGACACGAAACTGCTCATCCAGAATTACAACCGCAATTTCTACAACCCGGTCTCCCTGTGCCGCAGACAACCCCGTCGTTTCAACGTCAATTACGGCGAACAATGCCATGATCGCTTCTCCATTGAAATCATTGTCGTCGCGACCCCGGCCTGCAATCAGCGCTCCCGACGCCGATCACGACCTTTGTTAATCGGGCGCACGGGACGCTCTGTAGTGGCCCCTGAAGCAGGCTTGCGCTTCGCTGGCTTCCGAGACACACTGCCTGTTGCTTTGGATTTGACTCCGGGCTTGCCAGACAGCTGCGGACGTGATGAGTTGGGTTTAGAAGTTGGTCTCGTGCCTGGTGTTTTCAAAACCGGAATTCTGCCGGCCGGTGTTTTTGCGGCAGGAGTTCTGGCGGCAGAAGGTCTGTCCGCTGATGTTCTTGCGGCAGGTGTCAGAGACGCTGCTTCACCAGTCGTTGGGCGTTTGCGATCTCCGCGAGTTTGTCCGGTGCGATAGCCGAACTTCTGCTTGCTTCCTGCGCGGTGCGGATCAGATTCAGAGGCTTCGCCGTGAGCGATAAACTGTCGCAGCTGACGGATTTCAAACGATGACAACTCACGATGACGTCCGGGTGGCAGACTTCCCAGCTTCAATGGTCCAAAGGCGACGCGTTCCAGTGCCAGCACTTTGTGTCCGACGCGGGCCATCAGGCGACGGATTTCGCGATTCTTTCCTTCCTGCAGTTCGAGTTCCAGAATCGTGCTTTGGCCACGCCGTTTGAAAACTCGCACACTTCGAAAACGAAAAAAGCCTTCGGCAAAGTACATGCCTTCGCGCAGCTGATGCAGGATATCGGGCTGAGGAAAACCGGCGACCAGACAGCGATAACGGCGAATAACCTCAAATCGAGGATGAGCCAGTTGCTGCGCAAGATCGCCGTCATTCGTGACCAGCAGCATCCCTTCCGTACTTTCGTCCAGACGACCGACGGTGAACAGCCGCTGATCGCCGGCAGGAACCAGATCGATGGCTCGTGGTCGTCCTTGCGGATCTGAATTCGTACACAAAAAACCTCGAGGCTTGTTCACGAGAAAATATCGAAAACGCGGTGGCCGCAGTCGTTCGGCGTCCAGTTTAATGTCCTGTTTATTCGGATCGACGCCGCGCGCAGGATCGGTGATCACTTCGCCATCAACGGTCACGCGACCAGTGCGAATGTATTCTTCGCAGTTGCGTCGTGAATCGACCCCCGCCATCGCCAGGAACTTTTGCAATCGCATCTGATCAGGTGACTTCTCGATGGTTTGAGTCACGTCGGCCGCCGCGACCACGCCGGATCGAACTCCGCGTGCTTCTGGTACCTTGAATGCCGGGCGTTTGCGATTTTCCGACGGTCGCGGGCCTCGATTCAATTTTTCCTTCGGTCCCTTGGACGCACCGCGCGCCGGGCGATCGATCGGCTTGCGCTTGGCGGGCTTACGAGTGTTATTGTCGGTGCCGGATTGAGGGCGACGAGGAGGCATGATTTCACGATCCAAAGTGTTCTGTCTGATTTCAGCAGGGATTCTGCGGGCGAAATGCACGCTGGAGTATACTCATTCAGCCACCATGATGGTGCTGAGTTTGAAGTTTTGCCTGTCATTCTCGTGTGCGACTCAAACCAAAAATGTGGCAAAGGCGGAAAAGTTGCGTCCGGCACTTTTCGGACGATAACGGCCGAGCAGGCCATTTTTGAGGACAATGTGTCCATTTTTCCGTTTGACAAGGTTACCATTCGACAAGACTGGCCTGATTTTGCGATACTATCTGTAATTGCAGACCCTACCGAATTCTACGTGTGTGTTTACGGGAAAGTCATTCGTTTAACGGCAATACCGTTCAATAATTTGCAAGTCGTTTTCACACAACGGCTTACAACTTGTCGATTTCGCGGAGTTG
>JAYSPO010001329.1:0-1110 GCA_043722015.1 Candidatus Kuenenia sp.
CGAACCCTATTGCGGTTCAGATCCGGTCTTTCACCATGCCACGCAATCTGACTTCGTCGGGAAAAAGCCGCTTTCGGCATTCTGCAATCGCAACATGACCATTTTCAAGGGTCTCGTTGAGCGGATGCAGCGCCCGGAAGTCAGAGAGATCTTCGAGCGCTGGGCATACATGTAATGATCACACTCGGCACTAGGGCGGCAAGATTTTCGGACGGTTTTCCCGCGACGGACCGGGGGATCGTTCGCCTGTCTGCCGATGTCGATCGCCCAATGGCATTGCGACGCCGAGAGGCGTTCATTGTCGGTGATGGTCCCATCGCTGAAGGGTTCCACTGCTACGTTGTGATTGGGCAGCTGGACCAAGCCAGATGGAACAGTGAATACGGCCCGACCATTCACCTGCCCGTTGAATTCGCATATCTTGCCGATGGCGACATCATGCGCATTTCCCCAGTCGAGCACTCCATCCGTGTGCTCTTCAGGATGGCGGCCTCGGTCAATAGCTTCTTGCTCACGGAGCGTTGCAACAACTACTGCCTGATGTGCTCACAGCCCCCGAGAAACGTTCAGGATGGCTGGATCGTCGATGAGATCCTGGAGACACTGCCGCTGATCGATCCGGGTGTGCCTGAGATCATGTTCAGTGGCGGCGAGCCAACTCTGCTAGGCGACCGCTTTCTTGAGCTTGTTAGAGCCTCGAAGTCGTATCTGCCTTGGACAGCCCTTCACGTTCTCTCCAACGGACGGTCATTTTCAGATCCGGAATTCGCAAGGTCACTCGGCGAAATCGGACACCCCGACCTCATGATCGGCATTCCGATCTATGCTGATTTGCCCCATATCCATGACTATGTGGTTCAAGCTGATGGTGCGTTCGATGAGACGATACGAGGGGTTCTAAACCTGAAGCAGGCTGGGGTTCGCGTCGAAATCAGGGTAGTTTTGCACAAGCAAACAATCCCGCGGCTAACTGCGCTGGCAGAGTTCATTACCCGAAATCTGCTGTTCGTTGATCACGTTGCATTGATGGGCCTGGAAATGACCGGCTTCACCAAAGCAAACCTCGATGACCTCTGGATTGATCCAGCCGATTACGCCGACGAGCTTGCG
>JAYSPO010001330.1:0-2934 GCA_043722015.1 Candidatus Kuenenia sp.
GGCGAACTGCCGCCAGCTGCCGGCGTGCCCGGACGTCGCGTCCGCGGAGCTGTGTCCTGAAGCTGCGGCAACTGATTCGCGTTTGGTGCGGTCTGGTCGGTTTGTGGCGAGTTGGTTTCCGTGTAGTCCTGTAAGATCTGCGTGGCATCGGTCGTTGGAAACACTGACTGTGGGCGTTCCTGAGCCGAGGCGTTCTCAGACAGATGAGTCAACAACGTCGCACATGCAAGAAAAATTCCAGTGGCAATCTTTGTTCGTCGCACAATCCTACTCCGTGGAACCAGACCGACGATCCTTCGCACTTCGGCAGCTTCTGCCGCACGCGTCACGCACTGTAGTGGTCCAGATAATAGTATCGGAGACTCCATGGATGCGGCTTGAACCAGTAAGGATGCGGACACTGGTTTTACAGATCAGCAAGTCTCATCACGCAGCGTTCAATAATTACGATTGGCGGCAGGAATTGCAGCGTACCGACAAGCGGACGCCTCGTGGATCACAGACGCACGGGCACGCCGCGGGCGGCGAGGTAACGTTTAGTTTCGTCGATCGTGTACGTGCCATAGTGAAAAATGCTCGCCGCCAGCGCTGCACTGGCACCGCCGGCGGTGACGGCCTGGTAAAGGTGTTCGGGTGATCCGGCACCGCCGCTGGCGACGACAGGGATGGAAACAGCATCCGCGACGGCACGCGTGATTTCAAGGTCGTAGCCGTCCTTTGTACCATCGGAGTCCATACAAGTGAGCACAATTTCACCGGCCCCCAGTCGCTCCACTTCGATTGCCCAGGCGACGGCTTCCAGTCCCGTGGGGACGCGGCCCCCGTTGATATGCACGTCCCAGATTTCCTTGCCGTCCCGTTGAATTCGCTTCGGGTCGATATTGACGACGATACACTGGCTGCCAAACTTCGAGGCCGCCTCGCGAATAAAATGTGGCCTTGTCACTGCGGTCGAATTGATCGACACCTTGTCGCAACCTGCGCTCAACAAACGACGAATATCGTCCACCGTGCGAATTCCACCACCAACCGTCAACGGCATGAACACCACTTCCGACGTCCGTGCGACAACGTCCAGAATAATGTCCCGCTGTTCGTGACTGGCGGTAATGTCCAGAAACACAAGTTCGTCGGCACCCTGCTGTTCGTATCGCTGAGCGATCTCGACGGGGTCTCCGGCATCCTGGAGATTGACAAAATTCACGCCCTTGACCACTCGGCCGGCGTGAACGTCGAGACAGGGAATGATACGCTTTGCAAGCATGAGATGGGATTCCAGGATGTTGTCGCGAATGCGACAGTCTGTTTGCGGTACGTATCTGACAGACGACACAGAAGCCTTTCAACTGTGAAGCGAGCCGCTCCAGGCGGTTTCGCTCATTCTGTAATCATTCTATACTTCGGGTGGCCAGAAATGAGTCCGGTGAGCGGAGTGGCGTGAGCCCTCCGGTATCTCGTTTTTGTAAGGGCAAGCTGACGCATGCTGCTCGCCAATTTTCTCACACATGGCCTTGTGGAGTATAACTACAAATGGCATTAACGATCAGTCAACTTCAATGACCGCACCAATCTCTGCATGGGAACGAATCGTCCGGGTAAATCTCGGTTCGCGAAGTTACGACATCGTCATTAACGAAGGCGGCACATCGCAAGCCGGTTCGCTGCTGGCCGGATGGCTGAGGCTGGACACCGCGACGGGCGTGCGAGTCCTGTTGATCGCCGATGCCGCTGTGTTTCACGCCCATGGAGCCGCCGTGCAATGCAGTCTGGAAGCGGCTGGTGCGGAAGTCCGTGCAGCCATTGTGCCGTCGGGCGAACAGACAAAGTCCTGGGCACAGACTCAGGCTCTGTATGATCACCTCGTCGATATGACCGCCGACCGCAAGACACTGGTCGTGGCGGTCGGTGGCGGCGTGACGGGGGATCTCGCGGGATTTGTCGCGGCAACCTATGCGCGCGGATTGCGATTTGTGCAGGTACCGACGACCCTGCTGTCGATGGTGGATAGTTCCGTCGGCGGAAAGACGGGCATCAATCATCCACGCGGGAAGAATCTGATCGGCGCGTTTCACCAACCACTGGGTGTGATCATTGATCTGGCGACCCTGAAAACGCTGCCAGATCGCGAATATCGTTCAGGACTGGCGGAAGTCGTCAAGTACGGCGTCATTCTGGATGAAGCGTTTTTTGTGTTTCTGGAACAGAACACCGCAGGCTTGAATTCACGAGATCCCGAAGTGCTGCGGCATGTGATCGCCCGCAGTTGTGAGCTTAAGGCCGATGTCGTGCGCCAGGACGAATATGAAACGACGGGACTGCGCGCCGTGTTGAATTACGGGCACACATTCGGCCATGCGTTCGAAGCACTCGCCGGTTACGGAGCTCTGCTGCACGGCGAAGCTGTCTCCATCGGCATGATTTGTGCCAGCCGCCTGGCGGAATCACTTGGTCGCGTCACACACGACGACACCTGCCGCCAGAGTGACCTGCTGTCCGCGCTGAATCTTCCCGTCACGGTGCCTGCCGAAATGCAGAATCGTCACGACGACATCCTGAGCTGCATGATGCTGGACAAGAAAACCGAAGGCCGCGAACTGCGTTTCGTACTTCCTTCACGCATCGGCCATGTCGAAACCGTTCGCGGCGTTTCACCAGACGTTGCGTTGCGATGCCTGTAATTCCAACGGATCGGGATTCTGCCGGAGCACCGCTCAGCCAACGTTCTATTGGCAGGTCCTTCGTGCCGAGCAGCACGTACTGCGGATGGCAACGTAGCCGTCTCTCTCCGCCGAGAAGAGCCTTGAACCGGGCCACAGGAATGGAGTGCCCGCGCTGATTGTCCTTCAGGCTATAAAACGGGGCTGGTCGTGGAAAACTGTCTCGGTTGATGAGTCTTGAAGGACAAATGCTCATCACGGCGGAGCGTGATGGCTA
>JAYSPO010001331.1:0-8241 GCA_043722015.1 Candidatus Kuenenia sp.
ATCCTGATTTGCAGTCGCACCGGGTCGGTGTATGATCCGGGCATGACAATAGGATTCCCTCAACCAAAATGACCAACTACCGAGATAATCTCAACGTGCTGCGACGCGCGTTTCCGCAACCGGTTTCCGATCAGGAACACGATGCGTGGTTCGTATTTTCGGTCCTGCGAGCGCTGAATCGGGTGGACAAGATGAAGTCGCATCGGCCGATTCTGGGTGAGCCGAAAGAAGTCAACTTCGCGGCGGCCATTGAATCGCGGGTTCCGGATGCGATGAGTACAGTCGAACTGGTTTCTCGCGATCTGGTGGATCATCTGGAAGGCATGTTTATCTGGGGGCATCCGAGGGCCCAGGTAAACGTGATCAACCCGCCGTGTATTCCCGGGATTCTCGGAACCCTGCTGCCGGCGATCTACAACCCGAATCTTTGCAGCGAAGAAGCCAGTCGCGGCGTCGCACTGGCCGAGGCTGAAGTTGTCAGCATGACGGCGGCATTGATGGGTTACGATCCAGCCATGTCGAGCGGCGTGTTTACGTTTGGTGGAACCGGAACGCTACTGTATGCGATTCGCATAGGGATCGAGAAAGCACTGCCGGGAACTATGCAAACCGGGATGACCGGCGATCTTCCCGTCGTCGTCTGTTCCGATCAGGCCCACTATGCTGCAAAAACAGCCGCATCCTGGCTGGGGCTGGGACTGAACAATGTGGTCACGATCGCCACCGCACCGAACAATGAAATCAGAACATGCCTGCTGGAAACCGAATTGCGACGGCTGTTAAAAGAAGGTCGTCGCCTCGCGTGTATCATCGCCACGATGGGAACCACCGATGCGTTCGGTCTGGATTCACTCGAACAGATTCATCAGATTCGCGACGACCTTGTACGAGAATTCTCGCTGGACTATGTGCCGCAGCTTCACGCTGACGCCGTCATTGGCTGGGCGTGGAGCGTTTTCCGGGACTACGACTTCAGTCAGAACTCGCTTGAATTCCCCGATCGAACTTTGCGCGCTCTGGCGGGAGCAAACCGACGGATTCGGCATCTGCATCTTGCGGATTCGATCGGCGTCGATTACCACAAGACCGGTTTCGCACCATATATTTCCAGTGCCGTCTTTGTGAAAGACGCACGGGACCTGCAGATCCTGTCTCGCGATCAGGCGACCACACCTTATCTGTTTCAATCCGGCGAATACAATCCCGGGCGATTTACGCTTGAGACCAGTCGGTCCGGCAGCGGCCCGATGGCTGCCCTCGGCGCGCTACAATTGCTCGGGAAAACCGGACTGCGAACTTTGCTGGGTCACCTGGTGACAATGGCAGAAACGCTGCGGAATCGCCTGTCGGCACAGCCGTCGATCAGCGTGATGAATCCGGAAAACTTTGGCCCAGTGACACTCTTTCGCGTCTACCCCGACGATGTCGATACGTTTGAATTCCCAAAGCTCGAACAAACCAACGCCAGCTATGCTCCCCAGCTTCACAAATACAATGCGTACAACCGCCGTGTCTTTCAGATCGTCCACGCCGAAGCCATGCGAGGTGACGGAGTCGTGCTTTCAATGACCGATCGTTTTCGGGAAACTGACTACGGTCAACCCGTTGTCGCGATCAAATCCTACATAATGAGCCCATTTTCCGACCAGCAATACGTTCAGGCCGTCATCGACTCCATCGAACGGGCCAGAAGGCAAGTCGAGTGATTTTGCCGCTGCGTTCGGTATAATGCCTCAGTAGTGTTCTGTCACGCATTTATTGATGGATCGTGTGCCACTGGCTTTGCCGGTGCGCGCACTCTGCAGGAAGCACTGGCAAAGCCAGTGGCACACATCAAAACACAACTGACAGAACACTAATCCCGTCGAACATCTTATCCGAATCAGCATTGTGAGAAGTTTTGTGAGAATCATCTGTCATCTGGCGAACAGCCTTGCCATTCTGTGTTCGATGTCCGGCATCGTTTCTCTTGCACAGGATGCCGCGACGCCAGCCGCTGAGGTCCCTGCCGTCGCAGCCACAGAATTTGTCTATCCGTTAGCAGTCACCGCTCAGGCTGACGGCGTGATTTTCGTCGCTGACAGAAATCTGCCGGGTATCTGGAAAGTCGAGAACGGACAGAAGTCTGTTTACTTTCAGGGCTCAAAGAAATTTCGCACTCCGCTCAACGCCGTCCGATGCCTTGCCATCGATCATCAAGGCAAACTTCTGGCAGGTGACTCCTCCACACGCGACGTCTATCGCTTCGATGATGCAGGTCAGCCGCAGCCTCTGACCGGTGGCTGGATTGGCATCCCAATGGCGATTGCCGTCGCACCTGATGGCACGATCTATACGGCGGACATCGAACTGCATCGCATCTGGAAGATGCCTGCCGAAGGTGCGAAAGAACCGACCGAGTTTGCTGTCATCAATTCACCGCGCGGTCTCACCATTGATCCGGACGGCAACCTGTGGGTCCTTTCTACGTCCAGCAAGCAGGGACAGATTCAGAAAGTCACGCCGGACGGGAAGATTGAGCCGTGGATCAAAGATCACCCCTTCAATCTGCCACACAATATTGTCCGCATGGACGATGGCACTTTTTTTGTCACCGACAACTACGAACACGCCGTCTGGAAAATCGCCGCTGATGGCAAACCCGAGAAATTCGTTGCCGGCGAACCGCTTGACCGTCCTGTCGGCCTGTGCCGCAGTGGAGAAAACCTGCTCATCGCCGATCCTCATATCCGCACGATCTTCTCGCTGGCACCTGATAAGTCGCTGACCGTTGTCGTGAGTTCTCCGGTTGATCCGCCAGTGGCCGGGAAGCCGTAATTCACTGTCGCCCGCTTCATTGCTGGTACAGCGAAGTTTATAGACTCCACGCGGCCACTTGTAAAATCGTTTAACGGCAAGCCGCAGGCGACAGCGTCCTCAACAATCTTCTGACGCCTGCGGCTTGCCGTTAAACGAACAAACATCTCATCCATAGCCGCGTTGAGTAAAAAACCAGACCCATGACGACCGCTCAACACTATCTGAAGCAACATTTTGGATATGATCAGTTTCGCTTTCCGCAGGCTGAAATCATTTCCCACACCATGGCTGGTCAACACGCGCTTGTGATCATGCCCACTGGCAGCGGGAAGTCGCTCTGTTTCCAGATTCCGGCGCTGATGCTGGCAAAGGACTCCGTAAAGTCGAAAGAACGCGACAATGTGCGGCGACCATTAACACTCGTTCTTTCCCCGCTGATTGCACTGATGAAGGATCAAGTGGATTCCCTGCAGGCCGCAGGCGTCGCAGCGACGTTCATCAATTCGTCGCTCAGCAAACGGGAGCGGGAAACACGTTACAAGGCCGTTGCCCGAGGCGACTATTGTCTGCTGTATGTGACGCCCGAACGTTTTCGCAAGGCTGAATTTCTGGACGTGATCGCGCAGCGTGACATTCGACTGCTGGCGGTGGACGAGGCACATTGCATCAGCGAATGGGGGCATGACTTTCGACCGGACTACACACGTGTGGCGGAATTCCGCGCGATCATCGGCAACCCCGTCACCATGGCGCTCACGGCGACTGCGACACCGGAAGTTCAGCAGGATATTGTGGCTCAACTGGGCCTGAACGGCGACGCGATGCGGATGTTCCACGAAGGCATTGATCGCCCGAATCTCGACCTGCGCGTCGCAGATATCTGGGACGCCGATGAAAAGCAGGAATCAATGATGGCGGTCTTTGATCGCTGGCTGACATCCGGCACGAGCGGAAGCGGCATCGTGTACTTCACGTTGATTCGGACGTTGATCGAATTCAGCGAACGGCTGCAGGCCGAAGGCATTGATCATGTCTGCTATCACGGCGATCTGGAGCGACATGAGCGGCGCGCAATTCAGGACGACTTTATGCAAGGCCGTTCGCGTCTGGTGCTGGCGACGAATGCCTTCGGCATGGGTGTTGATAAAGACGATATCCGCTTCGTCGTCCATGCGGACATTCCCGGTTCGATGGAATCGTACTATCAGGAGATCGGTCGCGCGGGACGAGACGGGTTGCCGGCAGAATGCGTATTGCTTTACGACCAGCGGGATCTGAATACGCGGATGGAGTTCATTCGCTGGACGAATCCTGACGCCGAATTCTGCGAGCGGACTTATCATCATCTTACGCACAGCACCGAACAGATCCGGGCGTTTGGTCTGGACTGGCTGCGTGAACGGCTCTGCGATCGGCAGCGGCACGATCGTCGTGTTGAAACGGTCCTCGGACTGCTTCAGAGGTATGGTGTCATCGAGGACGAAATCGACCTGTCGAATCTTGAAGTTCTGGGGCCGTTGCCGGAACCATTGCTTGATCAGCAGGCGCGCGCGGCCAAGTTGCTGCGTGATCAAAAGAAGTTGTACGCTTTAGTCCAGTATGTGCAGAGTGATGATCGGCGGCAGTTTATTCGTGATTATTTTGGTGTCGCATGAACAATCGCAGGGATACAGGATTGATCGCTTCGATTACGCTCGCGCGGCATCAAGCCGGGCGAATTCGTGATTTGAAGGGCTTTCGCAAAGGACACCAGATTCCTGCGGATGTCTCGGAGCATTCGCAGTCATTCGTGGGACGCATTGCGGAAGAAGATCTGCGTCAGGACCTGGACGAACGCTTTGAAGAATTCCGGCGGCAGTTAAAATTCAAACGCGTGGATATTTCTGTCACTGATCCGACCTGCGGAGTGGGGCAGATTTCAACGCCGTGGTTTGACTACCACGTGTCAGTGATCCACGATGCGAACGATGCGACCGCAGTGATCTGGAGGCGACAATTGTCGGAGTTTCGGCAGATCGACAAGCTGGATTCACCGGAATTAGCAGCCGTCTTCGGCACGACATTCGACACAGTTGAACTGTCACCACCGGCAGCGATAGACATTGCCGCATTGATCGATCACATTGAAGACGAAGCGGACGAACGAATTAGTCTGGAGTATGATCGGCAGGCGACGTGGTGTGCGGTCACCATTCGCGGCATCGCCGGTCAAATGAAGTTTACATCGGATCGCGTCGCGCTCGTTATTCATCAGGCTCAACCTCCCGGCAAACTTCTGGATTCTTTTTTCAAGGTGCGGTCGCGCATCAGTGAAATTCAGGGAACATAACTTATCATGGCAAAGAAGAGATCACAAACCGACGACGCGGCAAATGACGAGGCGCAGACCCAGGGACTTGAAGACTCGATGGCCGAGCTCGCCTCGATCGTGTCACGGCTGGAGTCCGGGAAAGAGACGCTCGATGAATCACTGGCGCAGTTTGAACGCGGCATGAAACTGCTTCGCGTGTGTCACAGTAAGCTCGACGTCGCCGCACAGCGGATTGAGATCGTGACGCAGATGTCAGGTGATGGCGAAGTGCAGACCGCAGAATTCGATTCGACCGCGACGCTGCAGAAGTCTCCGACATCAGGCCGCTCGCAACGCAGGGTCGTAGCGGAAGACGACGATGACGCATTGCTCTTTTGAGTCAGAACCGATTCAACAGCTTGTTCAGACCTTTGTTGAGTGTCTGATCCACTTCGTCAGTGAGTTTCTTCTCCAGTTTGTCCACGCCGAGCTTTTCCTGAAGCTGCTGTGTGCCAAGATTTTGCAACAGCGCCGAAACATCCGGTTGCGGGCTCTTCAGAGTGCCGCGCAACGGGACCTTGATTGTCCGCGCGTCCCTGCCTGAGGTTGCTTTTTCCAGAGGGACTTCGAGGGTAATCTGAATCTGTTCGTTCAGTCCGACCGCTCCGGACGAATTCAGGCGATATCCGGCCAGATCCATGATCAGCCCTTCGTGAATCACGTAGCCTTGACGAACCTGAATCGGCACGGTCTGTGCGGGCAGCTTCAGAGATTTCGATGACAGGCCGCTGGTCTGATCGCGATTTCGCAGCAGATCGACAGCCTGCAGCAGCGGCACAAGCGACGATCCGGGAGTTGCCTCAGCCTGGTGAATCGTAAGTTGACCGGCAACGTCGGAATTCTGTGGTGCATTCAAGTCCCAGAAGAACCGTTCCACTCGCATCGACAACTGTCCGTTCACGTCCGCAGCATCTGCCATCATCGGTGTGACATAGCCCAGCCACTGTCGGCAGAGTTCGGGAGTCAAATTAACATTCTCAACTCGGCTTCCGGAACCCAGCTGCAAGCGCGAAGTCGCGATGTCATACTGCGCCATCGCATTCAATTGACCCCCGTTCAGCGCACACTGGATCGGGGTGGTGCGGATCAGATTGTTTTCCAGCGTTGCCTGTGCCGCCGCGCCGCCGAGTCCCAATCCCCAGATGTTTGCAGACGCCCACTTCAAAGCCCCCGAGCCTTCCAGTGCATTTTTGGCGCTGGCGACTGCGGCGTTTGATGCCGCCTGCTGGACGACTCCGCTGAGGGCCGCAGGATTCCCTTTGAGCTTGAACACATCGCGGCCCTGGCCACTGAACGCAAGACCTGAATCCGCGGCAAACAGTCGTTGGCTCAGAACGTCCAGGTCGTAACTGGTGTCCGCAGTAAGATCGAGCAGTGTCGTGTCGTCGGGGACTGATACACTTCCGGTGACTTGAGCGCTGAGCCCCGGAAGCTTAACCGTGCCGTTGCTGATGTCGAATTGACTGCCATTGTTTGACGCTGTCATGTTCAGATTGACATCTGCTTCATCGATCTCAAAGACGGATGTGGAAACCGAGGTCATAGACGCTGGATGCTGCGTCTTAACTTGCGAGACCGACCGCACATTTCCACGCTGGATTGCGGCAACGCTGGCCGGGGCAATCTTAACCTTCAGCTGAATTTCACTCTTCGGCGAAGCGGTCAGATCGGCGACGACCTGCGACCGTTCGGCCAGAAACGAAGCATCGAACCACGGCATCATCAGTGTGCGCAGTGCCGCTCCGGAACCTTCGACATGCAAGCTGCCGTCGAGCATCGACGTGACGGGGTTTGAAGGCATGATGGCCAATGCGCTGCTGCTTGCCCTGACGTCGGTCGAGTTAAGCTGCAGCCTGGTGAGTCGCACGCCATCGTGCTGCATTTCCAGCAGCGTCTGAAAATTGACATCACCGCGAATACCTGGCTGAGTCACATCGGCAAACTGTTGCAGCGTCTGCCACAGCGACTCAGGCTGCACAAGGCCGGAGATTTTCCATGCCGCGCCGTCCGGCACGCAATCAATCGTGCCGAACTCTGCGGTCAAACGAGCGTGATGCAGATCAGGAACGCCGTTTGCGAATGGACCCGCGGCTTCCAGTTTCAGATTCGGATCGACCTTGAGCGGTTTGCCAGCTCGCATCGCCTGCACCCCGTCTGTGTGTGCCAGGAATTCCCAGCTCCCTTGCTGAGACCTACTGCTGGCGACCGTATCGTTGCTATGGCCACTCTTCAGAGTATTTGCTGAACCGTGGGCTTGAAACGCCAGCTTGCCGCGCTGAATCGTTACGTCATCATACAATCCCAGTGTGTGCCGCAATGACGACGTGACTCCGGCCAGATCAACCGTTCCCTTCAGTTCGATTTCCTGCGATTCAGCCGATGCGGTTGAGGCGTCCTGGCGCTTGTGCCGCAGTTCTCCACTGCCGGATAATTCTGCAACATCGGTCGTGATGATCAGACCCTGGATCAGCATTCCATCTTCTGCGATGGCAATCGCACCATTCGCGTTGACGGTCCCCAGCGGCAGCCATTCGTCCGCAGCCCATTGTGATTGCCGAATGCGCACGTTGTCGCCTGCCAACATGATTTTCCCCACCAGCCCGTCCTTGAGTTCCGCCCCTGCCAGTCTGGCATCAATGCCGCCGGAAATGATACCGCTCGAGGAACCATCAATGCCCAGCATCGACAGGAACGGCTGCACCAACCGCAAGTCGAGGTCTCGCGCACCGATCTGAATGGTCTGTCGCCCCTTGTCGTCGGCTCGAGGTTGCAGGTAAATCTGAATTCGCGCGGCATTCCGGTCGCCTGCAGGATCTGTACCGACAAGATCTTCCAGCGGAACATCGGGGAAATCGCTGACCAGTTCATCAAGCCCAGCCGCGATCCGCGTTGGTCGGGATGCCACTCGCTTTGCCACTTGCTCACTGGCTGAGCGTCGGATCGAAGCCGACAGTTTCATCGCTGGAAGCCAGCGCGAAGTGTCCATTGTCGAGAACGCGCCGTTGATGTCGGTGACTTCAGCAATTGCCTCTGCTGCGGATGTCAAAGATGGTCCGGGATCTGTCGGCGAGTCTTCCGCCGGCGTGACCGAC
>JAYSPO010001332.1:0-6931 GCA_043722015.1 Candidatus Kuenenia sp.
TGCCGGAACGGCGCTTCGCTTGGTCCGGCCTACAAATCCGGCCTACAAATACAGTAGACGATGTTGAGGACAACAGACGAATGACGGCGCTAGCGGTCAGCCTGAACCGATTGCGGCTGCAGAATCCTATTCTGGTTGCGTCGGGAACCTTTGGTTATGCAAAGGAGATGACGGCCTTTGTCGATTTCGCGCGTCTCGGCGGGATTGTTCCCAAGACGGTGACGCCGCAACCGCGTGCCGGGAATCCGCCGCCACGTACGGTCGAAACGGCCAGTGGCATGCTGAATTCCATTGGATTGGACAATGACGGATTTGACCAGTTCGTGGCTGAGAAGCTACCGTATCTCACCGGTCTTGGGACAGCAATCATTGTCAATATCGCCGCAAAGACCAACGAAGATTTTCGCCGAATGGCGAGCGTCCTGAATGAATGCTCAGGCGTGGCGGCGATTGAACTGAATATCTCCTGCCCGAACGTTTCCGGCGGCGTCGATTTCGGCACGAATCCGGAGCTGGCCGCGGAAGTTGTCGCCGCAGTTCGCAGCGCCTGTGATATCCCGGTGATCGCCAAGTTGACACCCAACGTGACCAGTGTCGTACCGATCGCCCAGGCGGTGGCTGATGCCGGTGCTGATGCCGTTTCGCTCATCAACACGTTTCAAGGGATGGCTGTGGACTGGAAAAAACGACGCCCGGTGCTGGGAAATGTGTTAGGTGGACTGAGCGGTCCCGCCATCAAGCCGCTGGCGCTGCGAATCGTCTGGCAGGTTTCTCAGGCGGTGAAAATCCCGATCATCGGGATTGGCGGAATTCAGTCGATCGACGATGTCATGGAATTTTTCCTGGTCGGAGCGACTGCAGTTCAGGTCGGCACCGCCAACTTTTATAATCCGGGCCTGGCCAATCAGCTTATTCGCGAACTTCCCGCCGCGTTGCAGACTCTGGGGGCTGAGAGCGTTGCGGAAGTTGTCGGTACGCTGAAAACTTCGACTGTGTAGACTAATCTTCACGAACTTCATTCGGGCCGTTCAACCGATTCTTTCATCAGGAAAGTTTGCTGACAGCATGTCGGACAGGAATGTCCAACGTACATAAACCACAAACGACATCTCATCTATGAAAATTCTTTCCGGCATCCAACCCACTGGACGATTTCACTGGGGCAATTACTTCGGTGCAATTCGGCAGTACATCGCTCTGCAGGGGCATGAGCAGTCTTTCTATTTCATTGCGGATCTGCACGCACTGACGACGGTTCGGGAACCCGACGTGCTGCGGCAGAATGTGAAAGATGCGGCCCTGGATCTGCTGGCACTGGGCCTGGATCCAAAGCAGGCTACGCTGTTTCGTCAATCGGATGTACCGGAAACAACGGAACTCACATGGCTGCTGATGACCATCACGCAGATGCATTTGCTCGAAAAATGCGTCGCTTTTAAGGACAAGAAGGCAAAAGGCATTGCCGCCGATGCGGGTCTGTTCACGTACCCCGTGTTGATGGCCGCCGACATTCTGCTCTACGACAGCACGACGGTCCCGGTCGGGGCCGATCAGATTCAGCATGTGGAAGTCACCCGCGACCTGGCACAGCGATTCAACACCATGTATGGCGAGACTTTGCATCTGCCGGAGGCCTACGTGCTGGACGATTCTGCCAAAGTGCCGGGCACGGACGGCGAAAAGATGTCCAAGAGTTACAACAATACAATCCCGATCTTCGAAACACCGAAGAAGCTGCGGAAGATTATCATGTCGATCAAGACCAATTCGTTACCGATGGAATCGCCCAAGGATCCGGATACCTGCTCCGTTTTTGAACTCTACCGATTGTTTGCCACACCAGACGCACAAACGGCATTGGCGGAACGCTATCGTGCGGGCGGCATGGGTTATGGCGAAGCCAAGGAAACGCTGTATCAGGCGGCGATCGCACACCTGGGCGATGCGTTTGCACGCCGTACGCAATTGGAAATGTCGCCAGATATCGTCGAAGACATTCTCCGCGAAGGCGCTCATCGAGCCCGCGCGAAGGCGCAGGAAGTTCTGGAGCGAGTTCGTGCGGCGTGTGGGCTGCTGGCAAAGCCTGTGTGAAATCGCCCTTGCACGGCACCGCAAAACTTTGCCGGGTTTGAGGGAGAATGCAAATCCTTCTTGCAGTCCGGGCGGTCAACGGGCAGAATCCGGTATGGGTCACGTTTTTTCCATTGTCTTTGCGGCAATGGCGTCTGATGCGACACGGGATTTTCATTCCGCAGTTAGTCGATTCAGTCGGCGGCGTGTCGCAATGGGCTTCAAGGATTTGTCAGATGACCACATCTCGTCAGCGCATGCTGGTGATTGGTAAAACCGCCTCAACGGTTCCGAAGATCAAAGAACTGACCGGCGAAAAACTGGACGTGATTTCCGCCAACGACGTAAGGCTTCCGGATGCCTCAGCGGATTATGTGGTGGTGGACGCCTCCGAACCACAGCTGATGTCCGACCTGCAGGTCTGCGCCATGGGGCTGCTGAGCGCTCTGCCGGACGGGATCGTGCTGCTTGACGATGATCTCACAATCCTGTGGCACAACACCACATTTCGCCAGTTGCTCCGAACTGCGGAACTCATTGTGGGAAAGGGATTGCAGGACATCATTCGTCCAGCGGACGGGACAGACCTGCGCCGGATCGCCATTCCGGCAGGTTCCGGTGAAGCCGCGTCGCTGACTGTTCGTCGCGAAGACCGCAGTTCACTGGGACTGCGACTGGGAAGAACCGCGATCAACCTGGAAGACGGGAAGAAGTCCGCCATGATTCTGACAGTGCGGGATGTCAGCAAGCAGGTCCTGGAAAAACAGAAGCAGGATGCCATTTATCGCGCGGGTCTGGAGATGGGCAACCTGACGGCGGAAGAAGTAACCGCGATGAGTCACGAAGAACGTGTCATGTTGCTGAAGGATCAGATCCTGCAGTTCACGCAGGAGATTCTCGGTTACGACACATTTGAAATTCGACTCCACGATCCGGAAACACACGAACTTCTCCCGTTGCTGGAAGACGGCATGGAGCCCGAAGCCGCCGCTCGAAGATTGTATGCCCTGGAAATCGACAATGGTGTCACGGGGTTTGTCGCGTTCAGTAAACGCAGCTATCTCTGCTCGGATACGCTGAATGATCCGCTCTATCTGCGTGGAGCGACCGATGCCCGCAGCTCGCTCACAGTGCCGTTGATGATTCGGGATACACTTCTGGGAACGTTCAACGTCGAAAGTCCGGGCACGCTTTCGTTCAATCAGACAGATCTGGACTTCCTCACACTGTTCAGTCGTGTTGTGGCAAGTTCTCTCAATCAGTTGCAACTGCTGGCCGCTGAAAAAGTCACGGTCGTGACTGAGAATTCTGATCGACTCCGCCGTGAAATCTCCAAGCCGTCCGATGAAATTCTCAACGCCGCCACCTGGATCCTCGAACGCTACATCGGGCACGATCCCGACGTCTGTGATCGCCTGCATCTGATCACTGATCGCGTTCGCAAAATCTCTGGTCATGTCGGCACCGTGCCGGGGAAATCAGACACCGCGATCCCGCTCAACATGACGACCACCCAACGACCTCCGCGAAAAGCGCTGATGGGTAAGCGTGTTCTTGTGGTTGATCAGGATTCCGCTGCCCGCGATGATGCTCACAACCTGTTAGGGCAGATGGGTTGCGAAGTGGAAGCCGTGCAGAACGCGACTGAAGGCTGCGCGATGCTTCGCAACTATCACTATGACGTCGTGTTGACGGATATTCGGTTGTCAGATGCCAACGGCTACGAGTGTTTTCGGCGACTTCGTGAAATTAACAGCCATGTGCCAATCATTATGATGACCGGGTTTGGGTATGATGCATCACATTCGATTGTCAAGGCAAGGCAGGAAGGCCTGAAAGCAGTACTCTACAAGCCATTCCGCAGGGCTCAGATGCTGGATGAAGTTGAAAAGGCCGTGACCACGCCAGGACCGGGATAGGCTCTTTACCATTGCACGACCGGCGGCGGCGAACATCCGACGGATCAGTCCGATCCGACTGATAAGTACATCGCCACGGA
This sequence comes from Candidatus Kuenenia sp., assembly GCA_043722015.1. GTDB lineage: Bacteria > Planctomycetota > Planctomycetia > Planctomycetales > Planctomycetaceae > SXXK01. The sequence continues at coordinate 4,070 of JAYSPO010001332.1, forward strand.
AATTCCACATGATTCGCAGTCGTCAGATTTCATCGCAGGCACTGGGCGCGTTCAGTCGTTCGATGGCTCGCATGCTGGAAGCCGGAGTGGATGTTCGAAAATCGCTGCAAACGTCATCGCAGCAGTCCAGCGATTCGCGATTGGCTGTCAGTGCCCAACGCCTGCAGAAATCTATCGCCAGCGGTTCGTCACTGGCCGAATCGATTGATCTGGAAGGCGAACTGTATCCACCGTTGTTTCGCGACCTGGTGAACGTTGGTGAGTTAACCGGCACCGCGCCTGAAATCTTTGCGTCACTGGCAAAGTATTACGAAGCCCGCGTCCAGCAGGCTCGCGACTTTCGAGCCCAGATCGCATGGCCCGTAATTCAACTGGTGGCCGCGATTGGCATTGTTGGATTATTGATCTTCATCCTTGGAATCCTGCCGCCTCAAGCTGACGGAAAGCCGATTGACGTGATTGGGCTGGGTCTGTACGGAGCTTCTGGTTCGGTGAAATGGTTTTTGAGTTGGATTGCGGCGGCTGTTGTCGGCTCGTTTGCGTGGAAGTCGATTTCAAACAATCCCGCTGGCCAGATGGCGCTGCATCCGCTGCTGTTGCGCGTCCCCGTGATTGGAAAGTGCATGCAGTCGTTTGCCATTTCACGCTTTTCCTGGTGCTTCGCACTGACGCAGCAGGCGGGCATGAGCATTCGTCCATCACTGGAATGCAGTTTGAAGGCCACCGCCAACGGAGCTTTCGTCGCGGCTGAACCGATGATCTGGGAGGACATGAAAGGGGGAGAAACCCTGACAGATGCTTTGACATCGTCGCAGTTATTTCCCCGGGAATATCTGCAGGTGGTGGCGACAGCCGAAGAAACCGGTACGGTGCCGGAGCAGCTGGATCGCCTGAGTCACCTGTTCGACGACGAAGCCCGCCGCGCGATGAATCGCCTGACTGTGTTTTTCAGCGGAGCGATCTGGCTGTCGGTTGTGATTCTGATTGTCTTCTTCATCTTCCGAATATTCTTTCTGATTGCAGCCCCATATCGAGAAGCGTTGGACGCGGTGAATTAAGAACCCTGCTGACATCCGACCGCACACCTGATACGCTTTCGCCTCGTGGACGGATCTGAAGGAACGCGGGCTGGAATTCAATGACACTCGAACCTGACAAACGACAGTTTTCGGCGGCCATGCCGGAACAACTCAGCAATGCTGACACGGATGGTCCGTTGGACATTCTTAGGCGCGACGTCCGCACGGGTGATGTCGGTCAGACCTTTGATGGCGGCGCGGGCCGGATTTTCCCCTGCGAAGCCTGCGGTTCGGACCTGGAATTCCATATCGGCGAACAGGCCATGAAATGTCCGCATTGCGGACACGTCAAGCAGATCGAACGACGGCTGGAGGGCGAACTGCCCGAACAGGACTTCCACGTCATGCTGGAACACATCCGGCAATGGCGTGAGACAGCTCAGGCGAAGAAGGCCAAGGCCGACCCGGACGTGGCGGAAGCCGAATCTGCACATCGTGAACTTCGCTGCGATTCGTGCGGAGGCAATGTCGAATTCTACGGCACTCTGACGAGTACTTTCTGTCCGTACTGTGGTTCGCCGATGCAGCTTGAAAAGGCTCATAAGAGCGAATCGCATCGAATTCCGGTGGATGGCGTGCTTCCGTTTCAGATTGATGGTGATCATGCGAAACAGAATCTGTTCCAATGGGTGAATTCCCGCTGGTTCGCACCGAGCAGGTTTCGGCAGGAACGCGCTGCAGGAAAACTCAATGGCGTGTATCTGTCTTACTTCACATTCGATTCGATGACGCAGACGGCCTACACAGGACAGCGTGGCGAACATTATTACGTCACCGTGGGGACCGGAAAGAATCGACGCACGGAACGTCGGACGCGGTGGTATCCGGCCAGCGGCAATTTCCAGCGATTCTTTGACGATGTGCTCGTGCTGGCGAACACGGGGCTTCGTCGGGATTTCATGCTTGAACTCGAACCGTGGCCGTTACTCAAAGTTGTCGCGTTCGATCAACAACTGCTCGCCGGACTGATGGCACGAACGTACGACATCGAACTGGATGCATGCTTCGTCGATGGCAAGCAGCGAATTGATGCCGCGATCCATGCGGAGGTCTGCCAGCGGATCGGTGGCGATACGCAGGTCGTGAGTTCCGTGAACAGTCGCTGCGACGCGATTACGTACAAACACCTGTTGCTGCCTGTCTGGCTGCTGGCCTACAAGTACAACAACAAGACATTTCAGGTGTTCATCAACGCGGCGACTGGCGAGGTTCAGGGAGAACGCCCCTACAGCGTCTGGAAGATTCTGTTTGCGATTCTGCTTGCGATTCTCGTAGCCGGAGGCATCTTTGCGGCCACGCAGGGCAACAGGCAATCGAATTCACCAATGGTTCCGCCGCCGGATATCTCATTGCCTGCGGAGCTGCCGGAGTAAAAGCCGGCCGTCCGGATTTCTCTGATCAGAGTCACTGTCGGTTTGAAATCATGTAATTCGCTACTTCGACTGTCCCATATTCGACCCCAACGGCCTCGTGCCGTTTGTGAAGTAGATTGCGCCACGTTGCATGGCTAGCGGGGTGTTGATTTAATGGGCTTTTCGCTTGTAGTCCCGGCTTTAGCCGGAATTTGTCGGCGATTTCAGCGAGGATGCCGCCTGAAGGCGGTACTACAAACATAAATCAACAGACCGCTAACGCCTTGCGGCTCACTCAACAACACTTCCCTCAGTCCTGGCCGCGCGGAGTATAGCGGACCAGTTTTTTCATGTTCAGAGATAAGCACGACCAACGCCATTCCGTGTCACACGCTTCAACTCCTTTGCGAAGGAATTGCCGGTGTCCCAGA
>JAYSPO010001333.1:0-12308 GCA_043722015.1 Candidatus Kuenenia sp.
CGCCGACAAAACGCTGGATCTCGGCGAGCTCATCGCCCCGGCCGAACAGTTTGTGGTCAAGAAAAAGTAACAGGGCGGTGCCGCACTGCTCTGCAAACATTGAGAGTTGAATATTCCTGAGAAGATTTTTGGGAACACATCATTTTGAGGCCGACTCAATGTAGGCCGACTTCGCCGAAGTCGGCACAGCAGATTTCAGCGAAATCTGCTTACTTGTTTCGCTTGCGGGCGAAGCCCGCGCAATGATTGACGTACCTTGGACATTCATGTCCGAGTTCTCACCTGAAAATACTCCCTTGCCGCACGACTCGATTCCGTTCGTCTGTAACACACAGCGGTCGTAAGGCTCTGACGACTCGACTCAGAGAGTCAAGCTACCTGACATACAGGAACTCGTTTGAGTTAAGGATCACATGACACAGATCAGCCAGCGCCGCCTGAGACGGTGTGGCGGGGGTGCTGTTGCCTCGTCGAGCTGCAAGGCGTATGGTATCGTCAGACGAATCTTCAAAGATCCCCGGGACCGGTTCGAATCGCCAGAACGCCTGGGTATTCGGACCAGATTTTTCCGATGTCAGGAGGAGTTGTTCCACCGGCAGCGCGGTGGACGACAGGCGAATGTCATCCAGCAGGCCATCGAAAAAGCTGTCATCGGAACCCGTTCGAAATCCCAGACTCAACGGCACCGTATTACTGACGTCCGAAGAAATGCTGTGCCGAATCGTCGCGACCTGCATCAGTTCATCGTCGTTTGAAAGGTTTTTCAGATAGAAGGTCGCAGTTCCGGAGTCTGGCCCGGACGCCGCAGGAGTCACACTGACCGCAGCAAAGTATGGAGTATTCAGTTCGACCTGCTGATCGGAAAACAAAGCCGCTTCTCGAATCCCTTCTCCATCTCCTTCGCCGAACAGTTGAAGCACCAGAGTCTGCGGTTTGCGACGCGAGGCCTTACCCGTGACTCCGAACGACCAGCCCTGCGTCTGTTTGTCGCCGTCCCATTTTGCGGCAATGGTTCTGACTGCACCGGTTTCGTACACCGACCGAATCTGGAGACAGGCTTCAACCGTAAACGTCGCCCCGTGTTGCAGCGCTGTGGAATCAGCCGACAGTCTGAGCGGCGATTCGCTCGGATCAATGATCACGGCCTGACCATCACGATATGGAACTCGTCCGATCGGCACTGCGGCAAGTTCCAGGCTCTTGCGTTCAGTGGCAATGCGTTCGGTCTGTTCGGCAATAAACCTTTGGGCTTCAACGACTTCCGCCTCAGTGGGCAGTCTTCCCAGTGCGGATTTCCACAGCGTTTGCAGAGTCTCGTGAGTTTCGATGGAGAGTGATTGCAGATGATCCGCAAACTTCAGCCCGTGGTTCATCATGATCTGACTGTTGAACAATAACAACGACTGCACGGGCGATGTTGTGGTGTCGCGGGACGACGTGCTTGTAAAGAACAGCGGCAGATCAAAGACATCGAGCAGTGCATCGCGTTCGTTTCGCATCACGCGAAGATGGATCGAGCGGCGCGGAATATCGGATTGAACTCCGGGGCCACCGGCCTGCAGGTTCAGTTGTCCGGTCACCGCAAGAATCGCGTCGCGAATCTGTTCTGCGTCGAGGCGGCGCGTGTTGAATCGCCAGTAGAATCGATTTGCAGGATCGATGAGTTGAAATGCGGCCAGTTGTGGATGTTCGGACGACTGCCGATACGTCGCCGAGGTCACGATCAATCGATGCAGATCTTTCATCTGCCATCCACTGCTGACAAAACGATCTGTCAGCCAGTCCAGCAACTCCGGATGAGATGGAGGCCCGCCGAGTGTGCCAAAGTCGCTCGCATTCTGTGCCAGCCCGCGTCCGAAATGTCCCTGCCAGATGCGGTTGACAATCACGCGCGTCGAGAGCGGATTGTCGGGTTGGGTGAGCCACTTTGCAAGAGCCGTGCGTCGACCAGTGGTCTTTTGATTGGGGGCAGGCGGAGCGATTACGGCATCCGCAGAATCAATAATGCTCGGGAATCCGGGGCCGACTTCTGTCAGACGCTTCGGGATGATCGTCGAGGGAGCATGACTGCTGATATCCGTCACGACCAGTGCGGTAGCGAGGGCTGCAGGTTTGGCGTCGTCATATTTCGCAAGGTCCCGACGCAGCTCAAGCAGCCGATCCTTATTGTCGCCCTTGATTTTCTCGTCCAGTCGGTCGTATTCGTAATCCACCTGACGCCAGGCCAGATTGTGTAACTGTTGCTCCAGCGGCGACCGCGATTCAGACAGTGCGTTCATGATGTTCTGAATATCGAGCGGGAAGATTCCGATCGCGTCCCGTGCGGCTTTACTGCGGTACGGTGCTTCAAGTTCCGCGATCTGCGCCCTCAGTTCCGCAGTCCGGGTTTCCCATTCCCGCAGCTTCGTTTCGTATGCCTGCTGTTCCGCCGTTGGAGCAACAACAATTTTGTCCTGAGGATCAATCGCTTCAAAGAACGCCCGCAACCGGAAATAGTCCTTTTGCAAAACAGGATCAAACTTGTGGTCGTGACACCGCGCGCACTGCAGCCCAACCCCAAGGAACACGTCGCTGGTGGTGTCAGTGATCTCATTCAGAATAATATCCCATTGACCGCGCACGTCGCGGTTGTTGTATTCATAAATCCAGTGCCGCAGGTAACCCGTTGCGATCAACGCGTCGGAGTTGTCCGGAAACATCTCATCTCCGGCCAGTTGTTCCTGCACAAAGCGATCGTACGGCTTGTCGCTGTTGAGCGAACGAATGACATAATCGCGAAACCGCCATGCGTCCGGACGATAGTGATCGATGCGATAGCCATCGGAATCTGCATATCGGACGACATCCAGCCAGTGCCGAGCCCAGCGTTCACCATAGTGCGGACTTGCCAACAGGCGATCCACCAGTTTTTCATAAGCGGCGGGGTCAGCGTCTGCCACAAAATCGGCGATCTCATTCGGCGTGGGTGGCAAACCAATGAGATCAAATGATAACCGCCGAATGAGGGTCGCTCGATCTGCTTCTGCCGCTGGACGAAGATTCTCCTTCGCCAGTCCAGCGTGAATGAATCGATCAATCTCATTGCGACTCCAGTGATCGTTGGTGTCAAGGGGTGGTGCGACAAGCTTCACAGGTTGCAGCGCCCACCAGGCACGCTCTTCATCGCTGAAGCCGCGTTCTGCCCTCTTCATCGCGACAGCGCCCGCCTTCGCGTCCGGCCACGGAGCGCCGCGCCGCACCCATGCTTCCAGCACGCTGATCGATTCATCCGGCAGCTTATTGCCCGGTGGCATTTCAAGAGATTCGTAACGCACGGCCTGCAGGAGCAGGCTGTCGACTGAATTGCCTGCGACGATCGCAGCGCCTGATTCCCCGCCCGTCAGGATCGCCTCACGTGAATCCAGCCGCAAACCGCCTTTTTGCTTTTCGTCGCCGTGGCACGCATAACAGTTCTCTGCCAGCAGCGGGCGGACTTTTGTCTCGAAGAATGTCAGATCCGCCGGAGTGAAGTGCAGGGCGTCGTCCGACGCAGGCGGAACAGTCTTTTCATCAGCATGTGCCGGTGCCTGTGACGCAAGAAGCAACACGAGGCTCAGGCACCACGGCGAAGATTTCATCGCTGTTCCTGATAACACCGCCAAAGGTACCGGAACTTGCACGATAGTTGATTGCATCAGGTTGTCCTTCGCGACAATCGGACGGATCTGTCTGATCCGTCCGATGAGGTCTGATCCGTCCGATGAGGTCAAAGCGGTGTCAGCCTTGCTACTTTTTCACGATCCAGATGTTGCGATACACCACGGGATTGCCGTGCCCCTGAAGATAGATCACATCAGGCGAATCCGCTTCCGGGTTCTTACCCGGCGTCCCGTTGGGTAACTCCAGATTGTCATGAATTGTAATGCCGTTGTGCTTGATGGTGACACGTGCATTTTTTACTTTCTTGCCACCTTCGTAACGAGCTGCCGTAAAGTCCATGTCGTAGGTCTGCCATGTGAGCGGCGGGAAACAGGCGTTGACTTTAGGTTTACCAATCTGATAAATCCCGCCGCACTCGTTGTTTTCACCTTCCAGACCAAACGAATCAAGGACCTGGCATTCGTAACGGCCCTGGATGTAGACGCCGCTGTTGCCGCGATCCTGACCGCGTCCCGAGGGCTTGAACGGTGTGCGAAACTCAATGTGCATCTTGTAGTCGTTGAACTTTTCTTTCGTCTCACAATCCGCCGCCAGCAGATCTTTCATGGTGATCTTGCCGCGTTCAAACTGATCTGCAGACGTTCCGTCAAACAACACGATTGCCCCTTCCGGCGCTTTGGCAGCCAGCGTCTTGCTCTTGCGTTCGACCTTGTTCAGGGTTCCTGCTTCGGTTCCGTCTTTCGAATACAGAATCGCCTTGCCGTCCTTCAGAATGGCATGACCATGTTCGTCGGCAGAGACTTTTGTCTCGCCATCTTTGGTTTCGCCATGAGCCTTGAATTTCTCTTCGCCCGTCCAGCCTTCACCCGGCAATCCACCGGGGTATGCCACCGCGTCGAACTTATGATCTCCCAATGCAATCACCTGCAGACCAAGTGGCACGTTCTGGCCATCATGCTTGATTTCGCCCGCGTATTCGCCCTGCAGCGCGTAGTCCGGGCCGGCTTCTTCGACCGTCAAAAAAGTATCGTCTGCCACAGCCAACGCCGCCAGCAAAGGCAGCACTGCCAACAACTGAAATGTCCGGATCATAATCTTGCGTCTCGCTCTGTACGTTGTTGAATTGACCACCCCTGAAGAAGGCAGACGACCGCAAGCGGCCACCAGTCTATTCCAGGACACCCGCCATTGTAGAAACTTCAACGCGCAAACTCGACGGACAGATGGGAGTGTTTTTGTGCAGGATGGATATTTATGTCCGTCACATGGCCAATATCCTGAACACTAACGTCCAGGCGACAGGAATCGGAACTTTGTAACGAGCTATACCGCGCGTGGGAATCAATGACACGATCGCACACTGCCTGCGCATCGGCGACTACAGGCATTGGCACGCGCCGTTCACGCCGATGCCGTGTATTCCGACTCAGTGTTCCCGATGATCCTGTTCATTCGGTTGTCCCAATTCGGTAGTCTTTTTCATGCGGCGAAGTGACACAACCGAATGAGGGACAACCGAATAAAACGCACGAAAAAAAAGAGACGGACAGCCTGAACGCTCCCTGGACATGTCGCTCTCCAGAATCTCGAAAACGTGTGACTCAGGGACGTGTGAGGTACAATGGAGTTCGGCAAGACTCCTTTTTTTGCTGTCAATTTTGCCATCCAGCGTTTAACTTTCGCGACGGGAAGGCGCGCCTCATTGTAGATCGTTACCCCGTTGCGATAATTCCCGCCACGGAGTGTCGGGGCAAATTGCAGTTACGGGGCAGCGGGCAGCATCAGGATGCGGGCGCGGCGGATGTCGAGTTTCGGCGGGAGTGTGGTGCGTTCCAAAGCTACAAGTATCCCCAGACGGCCCGGTCGCAGTTCCTTCAGTTGCGATGTACTTACCGGCTGACCATTCAATCGAATCGAGACTTTCTTACCATCAACCAGAATTTCGACATCGTTCCAGCCTGCACTCTGCGGTGTGGCAGCTGCATTTCCGGTGACCAGAGTTTTGGCAACGGGCAATGTCGCAATCTGTCCGAACACAGACGCGTCAAGCGTGATGATATGTGCGTCAAGATTCTGGTCGCGGCTGGCGCCAAGGATCAGCATCGCGGATGTTGTTTGTGCTGAAATCTGCATCCGAATGATGTATCGTCCCGCTTCACGCACGGTTTCAATAAACCCCAGCACACCCTTGGCTGGCTGTGCTTCAAACCGGATATGATTATTTTCCAGCGTCCAGAGTGATTGACCACTGTCCGGCAATCCGTTCGCCTGATCACCGGACTGAACGTAGCTGAACGAATCCTTCGCGGTAAAGAGTCCCGTGAATTGCCAGCGATCAAGAATACGCTGCAATTCCTGAATCTTGACGCCGCCTGCCGTGCCGGCCTCTTTGGCCAGTCCATCTGCCAGCTCAACGGCTTGCTGGACATCATCCGCCAACTGTCGTGCAAACGAGTTGCGGTCGGCCTTCTTTAATAACGCCGACGCTGGCTGAAGCAGAAGTCCGACATCTGCATATTGACCGGCCACTGCCGCGATTGACGCGAGTCGCAAGCCATGCTCCACAATTGCATCCTGTTGCTCCAAAGTCGCAGAAGTCACACGAAACTCCGACAATAACTCCCTGGCCCTTGAGAGTTCGTCCGTCTGATAGCGTTCGGCCCGCCGTTGATTGATATCTAACGCGACATCCGTTGATTTGCCTCGCTCCGCGAATTCTGCGGCCAGATTCAGCAAAGCAAAATCTGCAGCCCCCGCCGTCTGATCTTCCGCGCGGTCCAGTAGCTGTCGAGCAAGTTCCGCGCGGTCATTCGTTGATTTCGCCTGCGCAATTTCGCGTTTGAAAAGTTCGCGAAGTTCGATGTCGGCTGCGGTGATTTCTGCATCTGTCGGAATCCGAGTTACCGGAGCCGCAGATTCAACGTTGATCACAATTGTGGTGTCGGTCTTCGAGCCGGGAGCAAATTCCATCTCGGGTAACAGAGGCTCAACCTTCAGCCGGATTTCGTACCGACCCTTTGCGTCGTTCGGCACCTGCCAGCTTAATATTGATGATCGTGGATCGATCCGGACCCCCTCCGGTGCACCTTCCATGATTCGCAACTTCAGCACGCGCCCGACAAATGGCATGGGACGATCAGAAAGTTTCAATTCGAATGTCTTGCCAGCCTGAATCTTTTGTTCCGCAACGGCGGGCAATGAAAACGTGAGCGACATCGGAAGGACAATGAGCGTGATTGATCCTGAGGCCAGCACTTTGTCAGTGCCCGATTCGCACAATTCCACCGTCACTACATGTCGCCCTGCGTCGTCGTCTGACGGCAGCCATTCGAATAGACCTGTTTTGGGATGGACCGACATCCCCGTTAGCTGATCTTTCCCGAGGCGATACTTCAGACCGCTGGTTTTATCCAGCGGCGGCGACGAGTTTATCGGAACTTCGATCGCCTGCTGAGTCAGAAATCTCAACGGTGGCGTGTGCGGCAACGAATACCGAGTCATTCCGGCTTCCACGGTGACGCGATATGTGGTTTTGGCGATGATGCTGGTAGAGTTGTTATGCGTGTAAACATATTCGATCGGAAGGAAGTACTCCGCTGGCGATTGAATTTCAGGAATCGACCATTCAACGACCCCTGTTGCCGGGTCAATTTTTGCCGCCGCAGGTGAGCCTTTACCAAAGCGGAACTGCAGGCTGCCGACGGCGCTTTGCGGAGCCGCCCCGTCAAATTCCGGCTGATACTTGACAACCTGTCCGCCCCGCAGCGTCACCGGATCAGCAAATTTCAAACTCCCGACTGGAATCACGGCACCGGAGTCCTTGACAACGTCCGATGCGTCTGCATTTTTCGGGACATCCAGTGCGTTGTTCCGATTCATAAACATGTAGAGCGCGGCAAGTGCGATCAGGGCTCCGCCAGACGCCATCGCAATGGTCGCCGGAGTCTGATTCTTCTTTACGCCACTGCCGCGAGGATTGACGGAGCGATTTTCGACTTGTGGCAGCACGGGAATCGTGGAACTGAGAGCCTGAGTCTGACCACCGTTCGTCGTGAGCATCAGATCCACTGCCGCACCGGAATCCATTTCTTTCAGAAACTGCTGATACCCGGCGTCCTGAGAGTCCACGTCGCCGCTGGCTGCAGCGTTCACCACAAAACCTGTGTCGTCCAGACCCGCTTCCTGCATGGCATGACGCAGCGACTTCTGAGTCAACTCGCTGCAAAACGGCGTGAGTGCACTGATCACTTCCTCAGCAGTCTGAAACCGGGCACTCGGATCACGCAGGGTCATTCGTCGCACGATGCCATCCACGACCTCAGGGATTTCAGGACGATGTGTTCTTGCTGACGGCGCGTCTTTCGAACACCGCGCCATGAGGACCTGCAACGGGTTGTCGCCGGGGAACGGCACGCGCCCGGCGATCAGACGAAAAAACGTACAGCCCAGACTGTAGAGATCACTGCGAGCATCGACTGTTGCTGTGTCCCAACCCTGTTCGGGCGACATGTAGTCAGGAGTTCCCATGACCTGCCCGGCCCGAGTCACCGAAGTTTTTTCCTGACCATCGTCATCCAATCGCACCAAACCCATGTCCATGATCTTGACTGTACCTTTTCCATCAGGAGACCAGTCGATGATCAGGTTTCCCGGCTTGATGTCGCGATGCACCATCTTCTGTGCATGGGCATGTTGCAGCCCGACGGCCGCCTGGCGAACGATATCGCAGGCAATGCTGACTGGAATCGAACTGATCCGCGACGTGATCCGATCCAATTGATCCCCGTTTACAAATTCCATCACCATGAAGTCGACTTTACCGACGCGACCTGCGTCCAGCGTTCTCACGATGTGGGGACTGTTGAGCAACGAAGAGGCGCGGATCTCGCGGCGAAATCGGTTGACGAGCGTCTGATTTCCTGTGAGCTTCCGCGACATGACCTTGATGGCAACAATTGCCCCGGTGCGGTCGTCCCTTGCCTGAAACACATGTCCCATGCCGCCCTTGCCGACCGGTCCCAGCAGACGATATTTTTCGAGGACGAAACCAGTCTGGCCCTTAAGCAACTGACTCGCCTGCCACCGCGTCAGCAGACCCAGTGTGACCAGTTCTTTGGCCAGACTCTCGGCGATCGCAGTGCCCGGAGCGGCGGTGCGATCCTTGTGAAGTTGTTTCGCGGCACTCTGCGCAGTCTCCCATTGCGCAGCTGTCAGCAGTCCGCTTTGCTTGAGAAACGCCAGGAACTCGGTTAAGTGCAATTCCGCCATAGCTGAGTTGTAACCGCCCACCGCTGAAATTTCGACAGTATTGACCTATTTCGATCGTGCGACTTTTTTTTGCTTTGTATCTCATAACAGCCCGATTCGTCAGCCAGGGAACTCCGCATGGGATTAGCCTCGCTGATGCTTCGGGTTGCGGAAAAACATTGGAAATACGGAAGCGGGCAACTCCAAAACCTACGCTTTTGGCTTTTCGAAAATCAAGGCGTGAATTGGCCAAGTTCTCGGGAGCGCAGCGTTGCCGCTTCGACGGCATCGATAAGTGCGGCACGGACGCCGCCCAGTTCCATGGCATGCAGGCCCGCGATCGTTGTGCCGCCGGGACTGGTGACCGCATCTTTCAGGACACCGGGATGCTGGCCAGTGCTGAGCAGCATTTCTGCCGCGCCTGCCAGTGTCTGCGCCGCCAGTCGCGTCGCGGTTGCTCGCGGCAGTCCCATTTTGACACCGCCGTCACTCAGTGCTTCGATGATCTGAAACACATAGGCCGGTCCACTGCCGCTTAACCCCGTCACCGCATCCAGAAGTGGCTCGGGCAGCACTTCCACAAGACCTACCGTCGCCAACAATTCACTGATCAGCTTTGCGTCGTCTGCCGTCGCGACAGAACCTGTCGCAAGTCCAGAAGCTCCGCGACCGATCAGGCATGGCGTATTCGGCATCACCCGAATCACGTGAGTCCCCTGCGGTAATGATTTCTCAAGTCGCGCGATCGGAATACCGGCCGCAATCGAAACAACGAGCGGCGTTGTTTTGACGTTAAGCCTGATCGATTCGGCGAGTGGTTTGATGGCATCGTGCATCACCTGTGGTTTCACCGCCAGGATGACGACAGTCGCCCCCTTGATGGCTTCCGAGGCTGAATCAAATAACCGCACTCCATCACCGGCCCTGGATGCAAAAGCTACCCGGGATGATTCAATGGGATCGTATCCGCTGATCTGTTCAGGCAAAATCAACTCCCGCACAAAACCAGCCGCCAGGGCTGTTGCCATTTGCCCGGTGCCAATAAACGCAATTTTTTGAGACAACCAGTTCATGTGATTTCAACATTATTCAGGACGGGGTTGATGATCGAGACACGATTATAGGCTGGAAGCCAGCAAATGTTTAGCCTCTGTATTGGCAGCGTGAACGGGCCTCTGTAGCTTGGACATTCATGTCCGAGACTTCACCAGACAACGCCGCCTTGTCAGAAGGCTGCCAGCGTATGCCAGCCACCACTTCAAACACGATTTCTGGTCAACCGACGGACATGAATGTCCATCCTACATAATGCACTCCGGCGAATCGACAATCGGGCGGTTGACGATCGTGGACACCGCAGATCGCATCAAATGTCCATCCTCAAACGGCTGCAGCAACGCCTGCAGCGTTGCTTTATCGGTGGACGGATTCAGCCAGGCATCCCAGGCTTCGACCGGAAGAATCACAGGCATTCGGTCGTGGAGCGACTGCATATCAGGATTGGCGTTGATTGTCAGAATCGTGCAGGATTGCACCGTTTTTTGAGGGTGGGATTGTTCATCGTCCGTCGGTTCCGTTTTTGATTTGGGTGACCAGCTTTCCCACAGACCTGCCATGGCAAATGGCTCTCCATCCGTCATGCGAATCCACCAGGGTTGTTTCTTGCCATTCGCCAGCTTCTCCCATTCGAAAAAACCGTCGGCCGGGATCAAACACCTGCGTTTCAGAAACGCCTGCCGAAAAGATGGTTTCTCCGCCACGGTTTCCGCTCGAGCATTGATCATCGTATTCCCAATGGCCATATCCTTCGCCCAAAAGGGAATCAGCCCCCAGCGGAGCATTACGGCTTCTCGCAAGGCTGCGGCGGACTCAGCCGCGCGAATGGCGAACACGGACTGTGTAGGTGCAATATTGAAGCGGGGAACAAGATGCGGGAGATCCTGGAGCCCGAAAAGTTCCTGCAATCTGGGATTTGGAGTTTTCAACGTATAGCGCCCGCACATGCGAAGGACTCCTGGTGGTCTTAAAAAAGGGGTCAGGAACCAATAGCCAAATGGCCCAGAGGGTGCTCCGCACTATTGGTTCCTGACCCCTTTTTTAAGACCATTTTGGCAGAAGCTTTTGAAAAACACACGCCGACAGCGTACAACTCGTCAATTGAATTCGGCGAAACACTCAGAATCTGAAGGGCACAAGGTGTCTGCGATGGATGATAAGTCAAAGGCTGCACAGAACAAAGAATCGAAGTCTGACGACACGGCAAAAAAAGAAGACCCGGCAAAGAAACCGCTGAAAGTCGCCACTTTCGGCGGCGGATGCTTCTGGTGTACCGAAGCCGTGTTTCTGAAACTCAAGGGCGTCGAAAAAGTTGTCAGCGGCTATACCGGAGGCAAGATAAAGAATCCGACGTATGCGCAGGTCTGCGAAGGATTCACCGGGCACGCTGAAGTCATCCGCATTGAATACAACCCGGACGAGATCAAGTTCGAACAGTTGCTCGATGTTTTTTTTCACACGCACGATCCCACGACAAAGAATCGCCAGGGCGCCGACGTGGGGACTCAGTATCGATCGTCAATCTTCTTTCATGATGAAGAACAGAAAGAAGTCGCCAGGAAAGTCATCGCTGAACTCGACAAGTCCGGCGACTTCGACGCCCCCATCGTGACGACCCTGGAAGAAATGAAGATCTTCTATCCTGCCGAAGATTATCACCAGGACTACTTCGCTCAAAACCCAGACAATCCCTACTGCCAGGCCGTCGTCGGGCCAAAGGTCAGCAAGTTTATGAAGCGCTACAAAGAGATGGCGAAGAAGGAAGAATGACCTACTTCCAGATCAGAGTGATCGGCACGGTGACCATTTCCTGTGCCTCTCCGTCAGTGGCGTTCAGGGTCAGAATGGCCTTTTCAATACCGCGCGCCGGAAGTTCACTGATCGAGAGTTGCACGTTGACTGTCTGATGATCCGGAACGGTGCCGGGGACAGATTCGTACTTTGCGATGATATCCGGGGGAAACGTATCACAGTGCGTCACCTTCCAGCGACTGGGAAGATCAAAGGCAATCGTCATGCCCACGGATTCCTCAGGGGCCGACGTGTTGAGCACGATGCGGCCAGGATCCGGTGACACACGAACGTCATCTGACGGATCACGTTTGCTGTCACCAACCGTGACCGGAACCTGAATCATGGGAAACAGGGCGTCGTCCGTAGCGATATTGATAACTCCACGGTGCCGACCTTCGGGCGCGTTTTTGCGGAACTGGACGGATACCGAGGTGCGGCTCGCTCCCTCGTAATTGAACTGTCCCACAAGTTCCGCGGTGAACAGTGACGACGATCCCGTAACGCCGGTGACTTTCATCGGCTTCTCGGCAGACTCCGGGCGAAAATCCGACACGTTGACAATGTGCTGCTGA
>JAYSPO010001334.1:0-2197 GCA_043722015.1 Candidatus Kuenenia sp.
GGCAGCGACAGGTCGATAACTTCTGGGAGCTGTCATGGATAGTTGGTTCACCGGAGTCAGAAAGCCGTACGATCGGTCAACTGGCCGACATGCGGAAGACTTTCCGCAACATCAAAGCCTGCGATGAGCCCGGAACCAAGTGCTCGCTGATGCCAACATTGCAGGAGATTTCCGGACATTTTGGCCAAGGGCAGTGGACGCTCCAAAAGCAGTTCTGGCAAAAATTTCGTCAATCCACAACAACGCTCGATCTCAAGGAGAATGAACAACTCTGCGCGATTGCGTTGATCAAGCGATTTTTCCCCCATGTGATCCGAGAGGCAATCGGCGATGACATCAGCGACGACCTGAAACAGGTGGCATGGCCATCTACCGCCTTCGTGGCGGCATTGCCTTGGCTCAAAAGAGTAGATGCCGACAAAGCTGTTCGCGATGTGGCTCATGCGTACTCAACTCAGGCAATATCGACCGCCGGATACCAAAAAAGCGAGCATGATGCTGCACAACGCTTAGGTATCCCGTGGGCAGAAGTTGATGGCCCAGTATGGTTCGCCAATGCGATCCGGCAGGATGAACCAGGGCGAAAGAGTTTGGGCTCGACACCAACACCAGAGGCAACTGCGAGGCGAAAGCAACAAATTCGCGATCTGCTCAAACAACTCAAGGAGGTCCACGATAAAGCTCCGCGAAAGCCTGTGCCATATTACGCACTGCTCATGATGGACGGCGATTCATTGGGCTCCCTTCTGCAGCAACTTCAAAATCCGCAAATAGTCAGCGAGTGTCTTGGTAACTTCGCCAACGAAGTGAAAAACGTCGTACAACAGCATGATGGTCGCACAATCTACGCTGGTGGCGACGATGTATTGGCCCTGCTGCCCGCAGAGAATGGGCTCGATGCTGCAAATTCGCTCTGCGATGCGTATCGAACAGCGTTCCAGCGCACTGAACCTAAAGCAGACGCTACGATTTCCGCAGCCATCGTCTACGCGCATTGGCGGTATCCCCTGCGGCAGGTTCTGCAGACCGCTCATCATTTGCTGGATGATATAGCAAAAGAACGAACCGGCAGAGATTCAATTGCCGCAGGCATTATTCTAGGCAGTGGACTCAGTGCGATCTGGTCAGTTCCGTGGTCCGTCCATCGCGGGACTGCGACAACAGCGAATGACGATGTCTGCGTCGCCATGGACTTTATGCTCGATAAGTTTGAGTCTGACGCAAACGACCGGGAAAAATCGAGCTTCAATGCGTCGTATCTCTACCTGCTTCGAAAACAATTTGGTCGACTGTTTGATGAGTCGCTTGACAAGCCAGGGGAATTCGGGCGAGTCCTCACAGACGCTGACTTAATGCGTGATCTGGCACATGCCGAATATCGCCGACGCATGTCGAAATCGGATCGCACCAGATTTCCTCGTGAACAAACCGAACCTGGCATCGATCAATTAATGTCACTGACGCGCCGGTGGACCAGAACAAAGGCTGATAGTTCAGCCGAGCAACCTCGAATCGTGTGCGACCCGGCAACATTCAGTTTCGACGGTTGGAGAGTTGCAAGATTCCTGAAGCAGGTTCACGATGGAAAGGTCGATGACCATGATTGAGCCGAAACAATACCGTTGGTTGCGACTGGAACCGATCGATGCGTGGTTCTTTCGCGACGGTCGACCGTCAAATCGCGGTGAGGACCAAAGCGATCTGGAAAGTGAATTCCCTCCGAACGCATCAACTGTCGTCGGGGCGTTTCGAGCAGCGCTGGCCCGCCAACGGGGTTGGGACGGTATGAACTCGTGGTCCAACGATCTAAAGCCGATTCTCGGCGACGGTTTCGATAACCTCGGCCAGTTGTCGTTTCTCGGCCCCTTGTTGATGAAAAATGATACCGTTCTCTGGCGGATGCCGAGACACGTTGTAGGGTGTATGGTCCACGGCCCGGACGAAGCGGATAATGGACGAATCAAGATCCGTTTTGAGCCCGTTGGCCTGATGGTTCCGTCACCAGAACCGGTGCTCTGCGATGGAGGCTTCGTCCGTCTGCCGAGCCTGCCGAAGAATGAAGGCAACGAAAACCCGGACGATCGCAAAGGAGCAAAGGACCGACCATCAGCACCGGCAGAAGGCGTGTATGTGACTACGGCGGGGATGTCAAAGATTCTGTCAGGCCAAATTCCTGCGATTAACGACTGCTGTATGA
>JAYSPO010001335.1:0-9851 GCA_043722015.1 Candidatus Kuenenia sp.
ACAAGAAGATCGGCGACTTTCAGTTGACGGCAGAAGTCGCGAAGCAACTGGACGAAGACCAGGTGGGCGTGCTCATCGCAAACTGTGAGCATCCGGACAAGATTCATGAACGGTTACTCAAGCTGGCGGAGACCGAGTATTCGGCTCCCTGGGTTGTGGTGCTCAGCTCGATCGATCTCGCTCGCTGGTGGTATGCTGTTCAGCACGGCATCGAGACTCGGCAGATCGACGCGGACTCAGAGGCGAATACGTTCTGGCGAACTGGCAATTGCTGGTTCGCCCGGATGGAGAGACTGGAATCGCTCCGCAGGTCACCGCAGTTTCAAGGTCCGATAGCCAGCATCATACTTGTCGATCCGGCTTTTCGAACACAGCACGCACGCGGCCTGAAAGGATCCTCGTGGACACACAATGATCGCCCGGAGCTGTTGAATTCGTTCCGGAAGGACCTTGCTGAAGCCGGGCTGCGTCCACCGCTGCTGTTCATGGCCTGTCCGCCAGCGAAATCATTGAACACCATGCCAGCACAGCGAGCCTACTGCCTGGAAACAATGTGGTACTGCGACGGCAGCCGCCTGCGAGTCGGTGCGTTGTAGGAGTCTGTCCCGATACACCAAATTTGTGAGCCGCAAGGCGCTAGCCGCGGGTAATTCGCCTGCAAAAACCGGCGGCTAGCGCCTTGCCGCTCACAAAAACAGTGCTATTCAGATAGACTCTTGGTCTTTCTCATGTAGGTTGGACATTCCTGTCCGACTCACGAGAATCCCACATCCGTCGTCCCTCATGCCGCCACCGGCAACCTCAGCCTTTCAATTCCTTCAAGCCTTTGAGTCCCGCACATGATCACCGATCTCTGGATCGAAAACTTCAAAGGCATCGGCAAACGCCAGCACATTCCCCTGAGGCCGATCACGCTGCTGTTTGGCCGGAACAGTGCTGGCAAGAGCACCATCCTCCATGCTTTGATGTACTTGCGCGAGGTCTTGTGTTCTGGAAACCTCAATCCAACGATGCCATTAGCCGGAGACCAAACCGTTAACTTAGGCGGGTTCGCCAATCTGCTGCATTCCGGGGAAAGTTCGAACGAATATTCTGTCAAAATCTCAATTGATGTCACACTTTCGAGCGAGCAGCTGCGTCGTGCGTTTCCTGAAAGCTCTTTTGATGACAGCTGTCATCCGCTGCTCTTAGAACGCGAGTTTACTCGGTTCGGGTTGACGGTTGAAATTGCAAGATCCGAACACTGTGCGGGCTTACGGTTGACACCGGCACCCGGGTGCGAAGCACCGACAGTAGTTAGAACTGCAAGATCGGACCGCAGCGCGGACCTACGAGTTATCGCTGCGGAAGTATCGATCGAAGGTATCGAATTCATTCGACTCTCCATGCGAGACCGCGAATTTGGGTCCGGGATGATTAATCTCTTGCATCCTCACTTGGGACTTGGTGCGAATAGTCAGGAACGTTCGCATTCTGAAGACCGCCATGAGTTGGATCACGATGCTGACGACGACACTAACGACGAATCTCCCGGATTCCCGAGTGCATTCGGTAGCAATGTAGGCAGCCGATGGCGATGCGTCGATTCACAGTATTTGTCGTATCAAACGCGGGCTCGAGCGATTGATGACGCTGTTCGCGTGAATGGGCTGACCGCAGCGGATTACGAAGTTGGAACACACTTTCTCGTGAACCGAGTTTTGCAGCAACCAACCGAACTGAAACTCATTCTCTCTGGCGAAATTGGTAGTGCGGCGTTCAACTGGGAAGGATTAGGGTTAAGGTCAATCCGCTTGCCACAGTACTTAGCCAATCTTGGGACAGTTGATCGCTGCGACGATGGAGGGTACGATTCTGTTATTGTTTTATGTGACGCGACAGATTCTCCTTTTTGCAAGCTTCCGGTTGCGGTTTTATGCGGAGATGAATTAGCTAGATTCGGCCTACTTACGATTGGCCATCAGGACAAGGGGTTTCTGGATCACTGTGTCAGTGTGGTTCGGAAAGCATGGGCATCTCACGCTGTTTACGGAGAGGAGCCAAATTACGGAGAGGAGCCAAAATGGTTCGACAAGATGAAGTGTGTTTTTGGCGGAAATGCCATCCCGTATGGAAATGCCTCTGGCGGAGATTGGCTCGGCTTGACCGGTCGCAAGCGTGATTCACTGGACCTCCTTGCAAAGCAGTTGCTGAACGCGGTCGTTGATTGGTCTTGCAGCGAACTGCGTGCGATCACTTACGTCGGTCCCAAACGCAGTTCGGTCCCAAGAGTGTTGTCCGAGGACACGGCAGATGAGTTGGCAAGTTGGGGTAACGGCCTCGCGGCATGGAAATGGATGCTGAATGCGAGTGATTCGTTTCTGACTAAGTGCGTATACTGGTTGTCCGACCCGAGTGCTCTCGATTCAGGGTACGCGGTTATGAGACAACTCTATAAAGAACTTCCATTTTATGACGCGACTTCTATCATACCTGATGGATTGGAGAACACGTTCTACGAACAGCCAATTCGGACACGTCTTGTGGTGATCGAGCGGGCTACGGGACGAATGCGTCACCCACAGGAACTTGGGGAGGGCATTACTCAAGTAGTCCCAGTAATCGTCGCCTGTGTCAAATCAGGATTGGAACACTGCATGGTTGCTATTGAGCAGCCTGAGCTACACCTTCATCCGTCCCTCGCGGCCAGACTCGGCGATTTATTCATAACAACGATGTTTGACACTAAGGGCATGGATTGGCGGAATTGCGGCCAATGCCTGATCGAAACCCATAGTGAACATCTCATCCTGCGTATCCTGCGCCGAATTCGGGAGACAACCGACAATGAATTGCCGGAGCGGATCCCTCCAGTCAAGCCGGACGATGTTTGCGTCCTGTGGGTCGATAATCTCGGCGATGGAACGACCATTCAGAGGCTGCGGATCGACGAGCGTGGAGAGTTTATCGATCGCTGGCCAAAAGGCTTCTTCAGTGAACGCGCGGAGGAGCTGTACTGATGATCCACGAATATGCAGTCGATCCCGATGCGCTGTCATCCTTCAACGAAATCTGGCAGGCGCTGGAGCAATTTGGCGTCGCTCACGGAAGAGTGCTGGTGCAGTGCCCCAAGAAATGGTGGGGCATCGTCAAAGAGAATTTGGAGTTGGCAGAAGGCGTGTTGCATCCGGCGGAATATAAATCTCTGGAGGAACGATGTTTCCGGCTCAAAGACGCAAAGAAGATCATCTTTCGCAAGAACCTGAAGTACGACGGGGAAAAGCCGTTCGTCGAAGCGCTGGCAGCGGAACATGCAGACCGTCCGTTTCGAGCTGTCCTGCAACTTGAACGCACCACAACCGGTTCGATTCCGGTGCTATCACGATTTGATCTCCACGAAGGAAATGCACTCTGGAAGGTTCGCAGAAGTCAGGCAGTGCCGAAAACTGCGGATGCCTTGGCGGATGCCGTTTCCCCCCTGCTGAGGATCAGCACGGACTTTCTGTTTATCGATCCGTTCTTCGCCAGCAAACCTCAGAACTATCAGTCGCTCGTGAAGATGCTTCAAGCGGCAATGGCGCAGAATACCTCCGTTCAGCGAATTGAAATTCATACAGGAACCAAAGGCACGGCAGCATTTATTCAGGACAAGGCCCGCACGGCCATTATGCCTCGTTTGCCGCCGGGGATCAAAATCACAGTCTTGCAGTGGAAGGAACGTGAAGGAGGCGAGCGGCTTCACGATCGTTTTATTCTGACTGACCGAGGTGGACTCAGTTCTTCGTACGGCTGGGATTCAGGCGAGCTGGGGCAGTCAACAGAAGTTTCACTCCTGGACGAAGACTCATACCTGTTTCGCTGGGGCCAATACCAAAAGGATACAGCAGCCTTTGACCTCGTCGGCGAACCATTCGTGATCAAATCGTGTCGATGACGCTTCACTGCGATTCCGTAGGATGGGCATTCTTGCCCGTCTTTACTTGGCCTTCAACACTGAAATAAGAGCAAGACGCATCTCGGGCAGGAATGCCCAAGGTACGGAGCGGTGCCGGGATTCGTCCTGAAGGGGCGACGGAATCCAGCCTGGGCCAACGGCCCAGGAAATTGGCATCGTGATCGGAAACGCCCTGAAAGGGCAGGGGAATCCCGATTCTGGTACCCCTTCAGGGTACAAACACAACATGCATCCTGACCTGGGGCGGCGTTTGTCGCGGATGCGACGTCACTTGCCCCAGGCTGTATTCCAGAAGCCTTTCAGGCTTACGCACCCGCAACTCAGTTGAATATAATTCACCACCTCGCACTTCATTTATCATTGAACCACCAAGGGGGCAGATATCTGGCTTGCAGGGCACCAATCGCAATCAAATCTCATCGAACCCTTTTGAATCAATGCCCCGCTTCGTTGTTGGGATTCTGGAGTTTCGGTTCGATTTTGGCAATTGAAAAACCGTAACGGTGTATGAGCCCCGATGTGGGCTTGTCCCCATCGAGCATTGATCACCACCAGACGGACGGATCCATGGACGCCCCATCACTGCCTGGCTTGTCCAGGTAGAATGATGATCCGCTAAAACGCTGGTTTCATGATCATCGCTCCATGCAGACAAGCTGCATGGTGGCGTAAAACGCATGTCTGACGACTCGTTCTGGTGTTGATTATCGCCCTATGGAGGCAAGCTCCATAGTAGCGTATACGGGTAGCAAAATCGTTCAACGCGATTCTGCAAACCAGATTCAACCCCAGTGTTTAAGCGGGGCATTGTTTGGAATACGACACCGATTCCGCGAACAGTCCAGAGAGACAGTTCTTCCCTCGTCCGCCATTACTTTGCCGTCAGCTTGTCGATCAGATACTCGTTCACGGTCTTATGTTTCACGTCCGGTGCATCCGGATAACTGAGTTCGCAGTCGACTTTTGCACTCACGCAATGTTCCTGCAGCTTGACTCCGAAATTGGACGTGTGCGTCGGATCTTTCTGTTCCTTCCCCAGTGCGGGGGGAGCGGAGTAGAACAGGTAAACCGGTGGATCGTCCGGGGTCACAAGTGCATACGGTGAGTATTCCTGGATCCACGGCAGGAGTTCGTCTCGGCGGGCAAGGAATGCGTCGAAGTCGCGGGCCTTTTTGCCGCTCACTTCTTTGAAGATCCCGAAAGCGTGACTTCCGTAGTTGCTGTTGGGAGTCCAGTCTTTCATCTGCTGCGGATCAAGAGTTGTCTGAGCTCCCGTGACGGCGGCGCAAAGCAGGCGAGTTGATTCGTGTGAAATCGGATCAGTGCTGTTCGGGTCCGCCAGATCATCGTGAAATGCCAGCCACAGGCTGGAACAGGCTCCGGCTGAGCCACCCGATGCGCCAATCCGGGACTTGTCGATATTCCAGGCTTCAGCCTTGCTGCGGACAAACTGCAACGCTCGAGCGGCATCGTGCAGACAGCCTTTGACCGGAGGTTCAACCTTGTCTGCGATGGCTTCTGCGATGAATCGATACTCAATTGAGACCACGGAAATGCCGGCTTTGTGCATCGCGGGCACCATTGAATTCATACCGCCCATGCGATTCCCTGCCTGCCATCCGCCTCCATGAATGAAGAACAACAACGGCGTTGGTCTTTCCGATTCCACCTTCCAGAAACTCAGGACCTGCTTTGGATGGGAGCCGTAAGCGACCTCGGCTTCAGTCGGCGTGGGAGGTGGCTCAGGCGGTGCTTTCTTGTCTTGAGCGATGCCGTGGGAAGCGACACTCATCAACGCCATTGAAGTGGCGAACATGAGGATGAAAATGCGTTTCATTGTTGAGCCTTTGCTAAAACGGACATCGTTGGGTATCACTTGTTGGCGATTCTCGTAGCTTGGACATTCATGTCCGAGAGGTTGTTCAAAAAGCGTCGCAGATCCTGGTCTTGAATTCTTAATCCTACTCTTAATCGATTGTTGCGACGTGTGAGGTGCAGTAGTCAGGCGATATGAGCGCCACGAACCGATTATGATTAAGAGTATGATTATGATTATGATCGAGATCAACAGGATGTCCATCTTACTAATCAGGTTCAGCCTTCCTGCAGCGCTTTCACAATATCCACGATCGCTTTCTTGCCGTCGGCGTAAAGCATCAGAGAGTGATCGAGTGCGAACAACGGGTTGGCGATACCGGCGAAGCCGGGGCTGAGGCTGCGTTTGATGTTGATCACTGTGCGGGCTCGATCGACGTCAATGATCGGCATGCCGGCGATTGGACTGTTAGGGTCCGTGCGCGCCAATGGATTCACAACATCGTTGGCTCCGAGGACAATGGCGACATCGACTTTGTCCATCGACGCATTGACTTCGTCCATTTCTTTCAGGCGTTCGTAGGCGATATCCGCTTCGGCCAACAATACGTTCATATGGCCCGGCATGCGCCCGGCCACCGGATGAATGCCGAATTCCACTTCAATGCCTTTGGCCAGAAGTAAGTTTGTGAGGTCACGCACGGCGTGTTGTGCCTGAGCCACAGCCATGCCGTAGCCGGGGACGATGAGGACTCGTTCGGCAACTTCCAGCATCATGGCGACTTCTTCCGGCGATGTGGATTTTACATTCGCGTAAATGTCATCGCTGGTTGTCGATTTTCCTTTGGACTGGAGCGTGCCGAACAGGACCGCCCAGATCGAGCGATTCATCGCAGTACACATGATCCGCGTGAGAATAATTCCGGAGGCACCAACGAGTGAACCCGCAATAATCAGCAACGTGTTGTTCAACACAAACCCCGTCGCTGATGCAGCGAGGCCCGAATACGAATTGAGCAGTGCGATGACGACCGGCATGTCAGCCCCGCCGATGGAAATCACCAGCAACACACCCAGTCCCAGTGCGAGCAGCACCATGATCCAGTATGAGACTTCTGCCCATGCAGGCTCCACAATCATGAATGCACTCAGCCCGATGCAGGCGACTGTCAACAGCAAATTGGCCAGCTGCTGCCACGGAGCGTTGAAGTCTTTCAGGAATTTGAACTCTTCAAGTTTTCCGTAAGCGACAAGACTTCCGGTCAGCGTGACGGCACCGATCAGTCCCGAAGCCGCAGTCGCGATCACGACGTCAATGCCTTCGGTTCCGGCACCGACAAGCGTCAGATGTTCTTTACCAGCAAGGTAGGCCCCGGCAACCAGAAAAGATCCACCGCCACCAAGGCCGTTCAGGAGGGCGACCATTTGTGGCATCGTCGTCATCTTCACGCGTTTGGCCATCACGGTTCCAATCACAGAACCGATGGCGATGCTGATCAGGATTCCGGTCCAGGTGACAACATCGCGATGCAGAAGTGTGGCCACGATAGCCAGCAACATTGCCAGCGAACCAATCCAGTTGCCGCGCACGGCGGTTCTGGGTTTGGTCATGCCTTTGAGGCCGATAATAAACAGGACGGCGGAAATCAGATAACAGAGATCGACAAGGGCCATGCTCACGGGAAATACTCTCTACTTATGCGATTTGGATTTGAACATGGACAGCATGCGGTCGGTCACCACAAATCCGCCAACGACATTGATCGTGGCGAGGATGACTGCAATCAGCCCGAGCACAGTGGCGGTGGTACCGCCATCCTTGCCGCTCTCGAGAATGGCACCGACGACTGTGATTCCCGAAATCGCATTGGACCCGGACATCAGCGGCGTATGCAGCGTTGGAGGAATCTTGACAATGATCTCCACGCCAACAAAGACCGCTACCACAAAGATCGTGACGAGCAACATCAGCGTGCCACTACCCGCGGCAGCGGGAAGTGCTTCGGCCTGCGGCAGGACGTCCGCCAGCAGATAAGATTGATGAATGAATGGATTCATGGAGTGAAAACTTTCGATTCAGATTTTTGGAGCGGAATGGCACCAGCGGCCACCGCTTGAAAGGAGGTCCAGCCTGCCGGGCTGGACTTTCGCCGCAAGGCGAACCGATGGGCGGATGTCCGCTCAACGGCGACAGGTTGTTGGGCAAACGACCTGCGATTGGTCGCGTGTCGCAACATGTTGCGAAGTCCTTTCCGGCAGAAAGGACCTACCAAATACAGTCCTTTCCGGCAGAAAGGACCTACCAAATACAGTCCTTTCCGGCAGAAAGGACCTACAATGAACACAGCAATTCCCGGACACGATCGTTGACGACCTCGCCGTTTTGAGTCACCAGGGTATCCCGAATAATTTCGTCGGCAGTATCAATCTTCACGGAACCCGACTTGATCATTGGGATCAGGAACGTCGTGATGTTTTTGCTGAACATTTCACTCGCGTGAACCGGGATCGAACTTGCCAGATTCACCGGGCCAAGGACCCTGACTCCGTTGAGTTCCACTGTTTCGCCTGCGACAGTGACTTCACAATTGCCACCACGTTCTGCGGCGATATCAACCACTACTGATCCAGGAGCCATGGCTTCGACCATTTCCCGCGTGACCAGCACAGGAGCTTTTTTTCCCGGAATAGCGGCGGTCGTGATCACGACGTCGCAGCCGGCAATCACTTTTTTCAAGGCTTCACGCTGCTGACGGTAAAATTCATCACTCATCTGTTTCGCATAACCGCCGACCGATTCCGCGTTGTCCGCTTTCACATCCAGCACAACAAACTTGCCGCCGAGACTTTCTACCTGTTCCTTCACCGCCGGACGAATGTCGTACCCGAACACCACAGCACCCATCCGCTTTGCTGACGCAATGGCCTGCAGTCCGGCGACACCGGCACCGATGACCAGAACGCGGGCGGGTTTCAACGTGCCGGCGGCGGTCATCATCATCGGGAACATACGAGGCGATTCGATCGCAGCCAGCAGGACGGCGCGGTAACCTGCGATTGTAGCCATCGACGACAGGATATCCATGCTTTGTGCACGTGTGATGCGCGGCACAAGTTCCAGTGCGAACACTGTCGCACCGGTTGCTGCAGCCTTGCCGATGGCTTCCGGTCGCCAGAGTGGTTCACATCCGGCGATGAGCACCTGATCTTTTCGCAGCAGCGCCATGTCGGCATCGGCGAATTCGGCGCAGGCTCCCAAACTGCGAACCTGAAGAATAATGTTCGCTCGCGCGAAGACTTCCGTGCGATCCGCCACAATTGTGGCACCTTTAGCGACGTATTGTTCGTCGGGAAATCCGGCGGCTTGTCCGGCGTTCTTCTGGATCAGAACCTCCGCCACTATTTTTTTCAATCCCGGAACTGCGGACGGGACCAGAGCCACACGGCGTTCGTCCGGATCAGCTTCGCGGAGGACGCCTAAAACCAACGACTGTGTCATAAACTGTTCATCACTTTTGTCAAACAAGGACGTAGCTCAGGCGCTCCGCCGACTGAGATTCCTCAGGGAAAACGCAGCAAATATGTTCACGGACACCTTATCGTAACCGCACTGCGGCATTTTCTTCGCACAGGAATCAACAGGAATGCGAGTCGCGGAGCGACATCGCCTACATGCGTTCAGTGAATTATACGGCATCGCCGAAATTGACTCCAGGGACTCTGCGACAGCCATTGTTCTGTTCCCGATTGCGGCGAAATACCGAGATTGCCGTGTCGTTGCGATGCAACTGGCCCGAACGGCCATCCTGAATGTGAACATTCAACAGCGTCTGACGCTGGGTGCAGTCGCGGATGATTGTTAAAGTTAGGTCCTTTCTGCGAGAAAGGACTGTGTTTGGTAGGTCCTTTCTGCCGGAAAGGACTTTCGCCGTAAGGCGAACACCATGGGTCGCACATCCGTTTCACGTCGCCGCGTAGCCGTCTTTTCGACCGCGACTCGTCGCTGGTCGCGGCGTGGCCGCGAAGTCCTGCTCGGCAAGCAGGACCTACCGACAACGGCGACTGCACCCTCACCGACCCTGCAGATATCCCAGAACCCCAA
>JAYSPO010001336.1:0-2543 GCA_043722015.1 Candidatus Kuenenia sp.
AGCAACATCCCCGGACCACCACCAAATGGCCTATCGTCCACCTGCCTTCGAACTCCAGGAGCGAACTCCCGGAAATTATGCCGCCGGATATCCACCAGCCCGCGCTCAATCGCGAGTTTCAGGTGCCCCTGTCCGAGATAGCTTTCGAACATCTCGGGAAACAGGGTCAGGATATCAAACTGCATTACACTATTCCGCAGCAGCAGCTTCCACAGGTTCGGCTGACGTTTCGGCCGCAGGAGCCACTTCCTTGACCTTCGGGGCGAGTTGCGGAGGAGGTGCCTGGGCTTTACCGAACTTGTTCATCTTCACCTTGCGGATCAGAGCGTTGACCTTTTCGCTGGGCTGAGCACCCACCGACATCCAGTAATCGACACGTTCCATGTTCAACTTGACGCGCGCGGCTTTGTCCTGAACCATCGGATCGTAAAACCCGACTTCTTCAATTGCCTTGCCGTCACGCTGAACACGCGAGTCCATCACGCAAATACGGAAGAACGCGCGGTGCTTGCGTCCCATCTTCTTCATTCGAATTCGAACTGCCATTGGTACTCCTGAACTGACAAAAACTAATGACCTTTTTTTCGTGAGCGGCGCGGCGCTAGCCGCCGGTTCTTCTGTTCATTTCTGGCACAGTTACCGGTGGCTAGCGCCATTCCGCTCAATTAACTGAACGCTTTATCGTTTACGATTTCGCTTCTTGGCCTTTTGTGCTTCTTTCTTCTGCTTCTTCTTTTTGTCGCGAGCCTCATCCTTATCGAGCGGCCCACGCTGGCTTCTCATCTTTTTTTCCATCAGCTCGGCACCCGGATTCATGAAGCCACCGTCTGCCAGACCCTTCACGGTCTTCATTCGGTCACGCAGCCCCATGTTCGACATGCCCTGCATCATCTTTCCCATCGCGGAAAAGTCTTTGAGCAGCTTATTGACATCCGCAGCCTGAACTCCACTGCCTTTCGCAATTCGATGGCGACGACCACGATCGATCACGTCCGGATTCTGACGTTCCTTGAGTGTCATCGAATTGATGATCCCCTCAATCCGCCGCATGTCGTCTTCAGGGTTCATGTCACCCAATTGATCGACGACAGCCCCCATGCCAGGAATCATTTTCATGATGTCCCGCATGGAACCCAGCTTCTTGATCTGCCGCATCTGCAAGCGGAAGTCATCCAGCGTGAACTTACCCTGCTGCATCTTTTCCTGTTGACGCAGCATGTCCTCTTCATCAAATTCCTTCTGAGCTTTTTCGAACAGCGACACAATATCGCCCATGCCCAGAATTCGCCCGGCCATACGGTCGGGATGGAATTCTTCCAGTCGGTCGAGCTGTTCGCCGACCCCGATGAATTTGATTGGTACGCCAGTGACCGCTTTGACACTCAATGCGGCCCCGCCGCGAGTGTCACCGTCCAGCTTGGTGAGAATCACACCGTCCAGTTCCAGCGCTTCGTTGAAGGCCTTGGCACTGTTGACGGCGTCCTGACCGGTCATCGCATCACAGACCAGCAATGCCTGGTCCGGCGAGACGCTGCTGTCGATCTGCTGCAGCTCTTTCATCAGCGCCGCATCGACGTGCAATCGACCGGCAGTGTCGAGGATCACGACTTTCGCGCCGATTCGTTTGGCTTCTTTGACCCCGTTGCGACAGACCTGAACCGGATTGCTGGTCTTAGGGTCTTCGGCGTAGACCGGACAACCCACCTGGCTGCCGATGACCTTTAACTGCTCAATCGCCGCAGGACGCTGCAAGTCCGCCGCGACCAGAAACGGAGCGTGCCCGGCTTCCTTCAGACGGCGGGCCAGTTTGCCGCAGGTGGTCGTTTTGCCGGACCCCTGCAGACCACACATCATGATAATGCTGACGCCGTCACGCTTTAAGGCCAGCGAATGATCGACCGGTCCCATCAGATCGATCAACTGCTGATGCACAATCCCGACGATTTGCTCTTCGGGACGCAGTGATTTCAGGACCTTTTCGCCAATCGCCAGTTCGGTCACGTTTTTGACAAAGTCTGTGACGACATCGTACGCAACGTCGGCCTCCAGCAGAGCCTTGCGGACCTGCTGCATCCCGTCGCGGATGTTGCCTTCGGTGATCTTTCCGGTTCCCCGGAAAGCCGAGAAGGCTTTACCCAGACTTTGTGAAATGGTTTCAAACACGACGAACGAACGCTTTTCGGGAAAGAGGGCGATAAAACTACTCGGGATTCCGGCAATCGCCATGCGATCACTCCACGCAAGCCAATGTCTAGCAAGGACTTACGCAAATCGCCAGCGCGCGAGCACTGAGGCAGTAGACTCTGCGCGCACAAACAGCCGGAAAAATCGAAACGCGGATCATATCGCCACCCCAGTTCACTGACAAGCCGTTCGTCCCGTTTGCCCGCGTTTGGTGCGATTTCGTGGCGCAGCACTTCTCCGGACCTGGGGATTTGTATCCGACAAATTGTGGTGGCAAGCCGCCAGCGGTCTGTAATTCGACTGTCCCAGATTCGACCCCAACGGCCTCGTGCCGTTGGTGAAGTAGATGGAGAGCTAAA
>JAYSPO010001337.1:0-1553 GCA_043722015.1 Candidatus Kuenenia sp.
CTGGGCATTCCGTCGGCCAGTATTTATGAATTGTCGCCGCATATTGAAACGACGGCAGCACCGGGTAGGGCGAGCTTCTAATGGGCCGTAGATCTCAAAGACCGGAACTTGAATTCGGATCCGATTCCTTTCTGGACGTGATCTGCAACATCGTCGGCATTCTGATCATTCTGATTGTCGTGGTCGCCGTGAAGGTTGAACGGCAACCGATCGCTCAGGCCGAAGCACTGGCGAACGCAGTGCAGGTCGCACCTGCAATTCCTGATCGGGAATCTGAATATGCTCAACATCAATCGGACCTCGAAGCTCTGAAACTGCAGCACAGTCAGGTTGCATTGAGGTTGCAGGAACTTGTGGAACGCAAAGCAACTCTCGACCAGGAGCATCGTCTGGTACAGGAGGAGATGGACGCACTCCGCAGTCAGTTGGCAGCACAGGCAGCAGACTCAAGCCGCAACAAGGTCGTAAAATCTGACGCAGAAAAGGAAGCCGGAAAACTGGCGGCCGATGTTGATCGCCTCTTGAATATTCTCGCAGGCAAAGAGAAGGCTCTGAAGCATGCGATCACCGTAGTTGAGCAGGAAGAATCAGCCGCCAGCGACGCAGAAGAAGAACTGCGCCAAACAATCGTCGAAACAGTTCGCCTGCGGGAGATGCTCGACGACGTTGCCAACCCAGCGGCCACAGGTCCACGCCTCGTGCATCGCATCATGCCCGTCAGCCGAAAGGTGGAAGGCGAAGAAGTCATGTTTCGGATGTCCGAAGGTCTGGTGAGTGAAGTACCGATCACCGAACTTATGAAAGTGGCTGTGGATCGCGTTCGCAAACGCATCTCGATGCTGCAGCGTTTTGGTCGACTGGAAGATGTCGTCGGACCGATCGGCGGTTACAAGATGACGTTTGTGATTGAGTTGAATGCCATTAACTCACTGGAATACCTTCAGTACGGCGGCGACGGCAACAGGTTCAATTCGTTCACGCAGGTGATTCTTCCTGACGCAACGTTGGTCGCCGAATCCGCCGCCGACGCCGTGAAGTCGGGTTCTGCATTTCGTCAAAAACTGGAAGCGATGCCTGCCGACAGTTCCGTGACGATCGTCGTGTACGAGGATTCTTTCAAAGAGTTTGCGGCCTTGCGGGAGGTCGCGCACGGGCTGCAGCTGCGAGTTGCCGCAAGACCCCTGCCCGTCGGCACCGACATCACGATCAGCGCCAATGGCAGCGCATCGCGAGCGCAGTAGGATGGGGCCGTGAACAAACAGAACCGCAATTTATGGCAGGAAGATTACGGGCAGGAAAATTATTTAGCTCCAGTGCGACTCATTTTCTTGCCCCCAGTTTTCCTGCCCAAAAACATCAGACTATTATTCATACTGCCACCTTGACGTCAACTGAGGTATTTCGCCCCGGCGTATCTCTCTTTTGCGTCTCATATACCGCGCGAGATTGGCATTGGCTCGTTTAACCTTATTTTCCGCACCCCCTTGCGGAACGAGATTTTTGGGGAAATCCGGTGGTTGAATAATTTCATAGATTTAGCCATCCGGTCGTGG
>JAYSPO010001338.1:0-7631 GCA_043722015.1 Candidatus Kuenenia sp.
CTGTGAGTTGAATCTCACACCGGTCGTGTGAAGCCATTCACGATTCGCCTACGCCTACGGCTCGCCGTTAAACGAATCATTATTGACCGCTCGCAGTATAAATGCCGTAGCTGACGAATGATCACTGGCAAGCCTGATCGTGAATGGCTTCACACGACCGGTGTGAGATTCAACTCACGGTAGCACTGGCAGAGCCAGTGGCACACAATCACTGACCGCCCGGACATTGATCCTGCCAGTGCCACCCCGCCCGGTTGAGTGGATGCCGGATGCTGTGCCTTCGGGTTGGGCTGGACGTTTTGCTCCGTCACCGAAGGCAACTGCCCCTCAGTTGTCGTTCCCGGGAGCCGCCTCGGCATCCGGGGCGGGCTTCTCTGCTGGAGGTGTTTCGTCAGCAGGAGCCGATGGGTCTGATACCGAAGCCGGCGGCTTCGGTTCGGTCTTGCTGTTGATCAGAGCTTCGGCTTCGTGGAACAGGATCTCGGCGATCAGCAGGTCGTGGTCGCCTTTCCTCGCGGGATCTCCCTTGATGCGAGTGATCAGCTGCGAAGCTTCCTCCAGAGCCGTTTTCGCTTCGCCCGCCTTGCCGAGTTGATGCTGGGCCATGGCAAGGAGGGCGAGGTTCATGGCGTGGGCCACGTCGATGGGCTTGTACTCTTCAGATTTCGCCACGTACTGCACCGCCGACTCGGCATCTCCACGGCGGTAGGCCAGCAGAGCACGGCTGCCCCAGCCCCATGGCGGTAGCCAGTCCGGTACCGTTCCCTCGTCCAGCGATTTGGCGAGCAGGTCCCGAGGAAGTTTCGCGAGGTCGATTGAGTCGGCTCGCAACAAAGATGCCTTAACGACCCGTTCGGCGGTCTCGGGGGTTTTCGATTCCGCAAAGTGCTGACTCATGCGACCACAGAAATCGGAATAAACCGTCTGATCTTCGGCCAATACCAGAACCGGAGCGATCCGGAGCCACATCAGCGTGTCATTCGGCTTCTGTTGGACGAGTTGCAGGCCGAATTCGGTCGCTTCGTTCCAGCGTTTGGCTTTTTGGAACTGGTCGAAGGCACTCTGAATCTGGTCTGGCTGTTGTGCGACGACTCGCCGCCAATCGGCCTGGGCCAGATCCCAGTTCTCGGTGGCGAGGTAGGCTGCGGCGCGTTTGGCCAGCAAAGCCGCATCCGTGGACTCGGCCGTAATCAACTTGCTGTATTCGACAATCGCCCGATCCCAGTTCTTTTCCGCCGCGTACAGATCGCCAATGCCGGCGGCGGCTGCCGGATGAAGCTCGAGCAACTTGTCGAGCGCCTGTATGTTGCCGATAGCGTGGTACGCAGCGGCGAGCTTCGCCCAGGGATCGGTGAGCTTCAGGGCCGCGCAACGCCTCGTTTCGTATTCGAACGCGGATGGGTCATTCGACACTGACAACCGGAAACGTCCAAGAGTCGCCGCCTTTCCGTCGACAGGTATGTGGTAAAAGTCGAGCAGAAATCGGAGCCGATCAGAAGTCGAACTGACGTCGTCCCGCTCGACCGCGAAACAGGCAGATTGCGACCGACCTTCTCCTCCGGAAATACTCCAGCCGCTCTCTCCGATCTCCAATGACTGCCGGGCAGGGCGTTCTTCAAAAGTCGCACACGCGGATCGAAGGGAAATTTGTTTCAGGCCCGAGGTCTCTGTCTCATCCGGATGGAATACCTTGAAGTCACTGAGAACGAACTGGCCGCCATATGTGCCCGGACCACCTCCCGGCAGCCGGTCATCACGCAGCGCCTCGAGGCGTATCGCCTGAACTCCGGGTGGGACCTCGCGAACATCCACGGAGTAGACGTCTTTGACCGCGTAATTTCCGGTGACCAGCAGGGACTGATCATTCTGCACAGCGAGCGCGACTCCTGACTTCGAGTTCACCTCAAAGGGTTTCAGGACTGTCCACTGAGTTGAATTCCCATTTTCACGCTGATTCAAGAGCAGTTGCGCCAGTTCCGCCGCCAGGGATGAGTTCTCCGGCTCCTTCACCAACTGCTCCTCGAACACCACGCGGGCTTTGGCACTGACGGATTCTGCCAGCGCAAACTCGCCACTGTCCCTCAGTCTTTGCACGAGCGCAAGAAGCCGCCGGGACCATTCAGGATTTCCGGGCGCCGCCCGCAACCAGTCGGCCGAGGCCGCCTCCCAGTTCTGCTGCTGCTCGTACGCCATCGCCCGTTTTGCGAAGAGTCCGAGAGACAGCGCGTCCTGCTGAATGCCCCGGCTGTAGAGAGCGACGGCCTGCGCCCAGTTCCGCTGGTCTGCGTAAGCATCGCCGAACACCGCAGCCAGTTCCGGATCCTCGGCCATCAGACTGTCGAGCGTTGCCTGGTCGATGCCATCCGGGTACACAACTGGTAATTTTCGACTGACCTCGGAAAGTCCGTAGGCGAACCGGAGGTCTGCAGGTTGCTCCTGACTCTGTTTGCTCCAGAAGGACAGCAGTGACACTACGTGCGGTTTGGATTCCGCAGCCCCCATGGCGACCTGATGATCCACGAGTTGAAGCTGAAAACGAAGCAGATGTTGCCAGGCGGCCGGGTTGGAATCCGGATTCTGCGTCAGCTCCTGCCAGAAGCTGGTCGCCTGCTGCAACAGGGCTGTGCGGTCATCGGGCTTGTCCCCTGGCGTGACGGCCAGATTCTTCACATAAACGATTGCCAGGCTGCCTTGGGACGAGGCTTTTGACGGATTGTCGCGGACGATGGATGTTCGAATGCTGACCGCCCTTGTGTAATGAACCATCGCGACAGAAGGTCGTCCCTGCCTGTGGGCAATGTCCCCCTGCAATTCTTCTGCCGCGGCCAACGTCATGGGGTCACGGCTGGGGAGTACCACCTTGATGCCGACGGGTCCTTCCTCCGTGGCAATCGAGATAGCGGGCTTAGTGAATGAAGCGAGCTGTTCTGACGATTCCGGGTCTATAAAGAAGAATTCACTTCCGGATGAAACCTGGCGAAGTGAAATTGTTTCTTTTGGGGCAATCGACCTTAGAGTCTTTTTTTCCGACTTAACCAAGCCCAGAATCGCTACTTGCTGGTAATCAATCCGGATAGGCTTGTCGCTGTGGTTAGTAAACTCAATCAGGTCTATCGACTTGTCGATGGTTTGAGCTGTGCGCACTGTGTAGAGCCTGAGGTCATCCACCGCCCGATAGAAATTCGAACTGCGTGGAGTTTCGCCCTCCCATGGCAGGGACTTGGCGAAGAACAAGTTGGGATTATATCCGGCATAAGCCAGGGTGAGTCCGTCCGGGCTCACAGCGATGCTGCCCAGGTTTGCTCCACCGGTCAGAGCGAACAGCTCCTTTCCGAGTTTCCAATCCAGGATGCGAACCTTATCGTCGCTGCAAAGGGCATACAGGCGATGCCCGTCCGCGCTGAACTTGCAGGACTTGAAGCTGACTCCCGGCTGTGACTCGATGGTCGTCTGCGTCTTGCCGAGGCTGCTGTTCCACACGACCAATCGGTCTAATCCCGGGTTTTGGTGATGCACAAGAACGGCAATCAGTTCACCCTCGGGATGAAAATCGGGCGGAATTGCTGCGTCACCGTTGTGTTCAGCTTCCAGACTGTTCAGGAGACGTCCGGTCGCGACCTCCCAGACCAGCAATCGCTCTCTCGTCTGAACCGCCGCGCGGCTACCGGAAGGATTGATTGCGACCGGGCCATTTCCTTTCACGTTGGGGGCGGGAACAGGTTTGTTGGACTCGAGATCGAAAACAGCTGGATTTCCATCTTCCGACGCGACGACCAGGATCCGGCCCTTGTCATTAAATGCCGCACTGAAGGGCCGGGCGACGGGGATCGATCGAGTTGACTCAGCGTCAGTGCCCCGTGAGTCTTGGGGGAAGAACAGCAGGCCATCTTTACGGTAATCGAGCAGTTCGTTTGTTTGCCCACTAATCATTGGGAATACGTTGATGTACCCGCCCCGATCGGGATACTGA
Organism: Candidatus Kuenenia sp.; assembly: GCA_043722015.1. Classification (GTDB taxonomy): domain Bacteria; phylum Planctomycetota; class Planctomycetia; order Planctomycetales; family Planctomycetaceae; genus SXXK01. Next base: position 3,971 of record JAYSPO010001338.1, read on the forward strand.
AAGTGGCGGTAACTGAGGGAATCCAGTTGGTACAGCGAGTTGTGGCGATCCCACGTTCGATAGAGAAGGCTTTTGCCATCACTTGTAAAATCGACGAAATTTCCACTGGCGCTGCCAAAGACAGGGGCCGCAGTTCTGGCGGCCAGAGTTCCGGACGGAGTCAGCGTCCAGCATTTGATCAGCCCATCAGCGCCCGCTGTGACAAAACGACCACGCGGCAGTGTGGCGAGGCCAGTGATCGGGGCACCATGCAGAATGGAGTGCTTTCCGCCATCACCGTCTACTATCTGGACCGCACCGTTTGCAGTCGCTGACAGCACAGCCCCTGAAACGGGATCGACAGTCAGGTACAGCACGTAATCCGATAAATCGCCGAGTAGTTGTCGATTCTCATCGATCGTCTTTCGGTAGACGCTGCTCGCGAACGCGTAAGTCAGTTCGCCCAGTGCCGCGTTGAGAATCGGCGTCGACGAGTTTTGAAGATTGTTGCCGACTTCATTGTAACCGGCCAGTTGAGTCGTCGAGCCCAGCGTCTGCGCGTCAAAGAAGCTGAACCTGGATTGCCCTGTTCCGGCGAGCTGATTATCTACTCCGACGTACTTCACTGCCTCATCGACAAACACAGCGTTGTAGTGGGGATGTCCGTCCGCAAACAGTCCCAGCCCCGTCAAGGTTGTCTGCGCCCGCTGTTCCCAGGTAGACGTTGCAATGCACCGCAGGGTTCCCTGTTCGAGTACATACAGGTCCTCGCCACGGGCACTGAACGCGCATTCGACCAGTCCCGTCCGATCCGATTGATGCACCAAGTTCCCGGTTGCCAGATCAAGGATCTTGAACAGCGGCAGCGCGGTATCGGCGGTGCTGACTGCGACAAACCGGCCTTGGCGGTCGACGGCAAGTTCATGCACGCGTCCCGTCACTTGTTGCCATACCTGCTGGCGTGACTCCAGATTCCACAATGCGACTGTGCCACCGATTCCCGCGGTGACCAGAAATCGACCGTCAACGGTGCCGACAGCGGAACTCAGACCCGTTGCGTCCGTCTGCAGACTCCACTCTTCCAGCGGACACTGAGCCATCAGATATCCCCATTCCCATGACCGCAGTTCAGGCTGCGTTTGCCAGAGAATGTCAGCGACACCAAATCGGGCGTCTTCGTTGCCCTGGAGCATGGACTCTGCCAGCTTGACCGTGGAGCGATAACTTTCCCGCTGGGCAACAATTCGATCCGCTTCCGCCTGCTGTGCCGTTCTCTCCATGGCACGCTCAGCCAGTTGAGCGGCTTCACTCAGACGGTTGGCTTCCACCGCGCTTTGCTCAGCTTTGTCCGCGCTTTTCTTAGCTCTGTCCTCGCTTTGCCGGGCGTTTTCCGCCTCCTGAAATGCCACGATTCGCAACTTGTTTGCCTGATTGTTGGCAACCAACGCGGCAACAAACGCGATGCCGGCGACGACTGCCACGCTGGCAAGGCCAGCGATCAGCTTTCGTAACTTGCGAGCGGAACGCTGCTGCAAGTCCAGTCGCAATTGCTGAACGTCCGCCAACTCCCGGGCCTGTTCCAGCTCCCGCTGCCGCGCTGCTTCTTTGGCCTGACGCTCGGCTTCGGCCTCAGCGTTGCTGGATTCCAGGAAACCGATTGCGGTCTCAAAATCGCCGCCGTACTGCTCCCCCCATTTGTCATTAGGCTGTTCTTCTTCCCGCCAGCTGAGCGCTATCTGCAGATCGGGGTCGCGAAACAGACCTGCCTTGCCATCGCTCCACAGTCGCGCCGTGTCCAGGACTCGCCGGAAGATCCTCGCCGATTGTGCTTCGTCTTCCACCCAGGTGCGCAGCCGCTGCCAGCCCCGCATCAGACTTTCGTGCGACAGGTCCAGCACCGTTCGGTCACCGAGTTCGGTATCCGTGCCCGGCATCAGAAACGTTACGCCCGACTTTCGAAAGGCATCCAGCACGGTGGTGACGCAAGCGCGATCAACTCCGGCAACCGCCTGCAGCATGGACAGACGCGTCGGACGACGGATTCCCCGGTTGTCGTCACCTTTCTCGGTGAGTGTTTTGAAAATCTTTTCGCAGGCAGCCCGGTGTGAGTCGTCGGGGAGCGAGTCATAGATTTCATCGGCGTGATTCGAGAGTGCCGATGCCAGTCCCCCGGTTGCTTCAAAGTCACTGAAGTCGATCGGAAGGCTGTGATCACTGCCGGCCGACCACACTTCCCACATCCGCATCAGGGCATGCTGCAGCACCGGCAATTGATCGGGATCATCTCCGACATCGTTCAGCAATCGCTGCACCAGCAGCGGCGAAATCTTTGCACCACCAACGCCGATCGGCTTTTCAATCGCATCCCGCTTTTGGTCTCGCATCAGTCGCGGGATCAGGTATTCCCCTGCATTGACAGCTTCCGCCAGCCCCGGAATCTCAGAGCAGTCGCCCAAATAGTCCGATCGCATGGTGATCGTCACATAGACCGGACACTCGGCCTGCTGCGTAGCGGTCAGCAACAGATTCACAAATGCCGTTGCCGCTTCTTCGGATTCGATGCCCAACTGCCGAAACCGGAACAGTTCCTCGAACTGATCGACCACCACCAGCAGGTTAGTGCCTCGTTCGAACACATCGGACTGCTTCATAGCCTCAACCAGCCCGAAGCGACTGCGTCGGAGCGTCGCCAGCAGACGCGGCAGACTGTTGGTATCCTCTGCGTCATACAGATCAGCTTCGACCATGGCCCGCGCCAGATTCTCGATCGGACTGCCGCCGGGACGCAGAATCATGACTTCCCAGTTCGAACCGGCGTGCGTCATTGTGCCGCCGTGCAACTCGGCAATCATGCCGGCGCGGACCAGCGACGACTTGCCGCTGCCGGACGTGCCGACGACGGCCAGGAAACGGTTGGTCCGCAGCAGCTGCAGCAACGCGGTCGTCTGGTCTTCGCGACCGAAGAACAGATGGTGCTCGTCGCTGCGGAATGGACGGAGTCCGGGAAATGGATTGAGAGGCTGGGAATGGCTGGATTTCATCGCTGGGCCTCCTTTGACTGGCGGATTCTGGTCACGAATGGCTCGAGCAAATCCGGATCAAAGACCTCGCCTGCCTGGCGAATCACCTCCGTCGATAAACTTTTGAAGCGTTCCTTGCGATGATTGATGGGCGGAGCGACGTACACCGCGCTGACGGGAATGGGCTTTGAATCCCGATAACCGGCGGCTTTTTGCAGATCCCGGATTTTGAAATCCACCCAGTGCATGCCGGCGGCTCCGTAGTAAATGAACGCAGCGTCGCAGTCACGCAGGTTCTGAATGTGGATCTGCTGCACCTCGGATTCTTCGGCTTCAAAACCTGGCAGGCTCACCTCAATCCCCCGGGAGTAAAAGTAGTCCTCCAAAGGTTCGAGGGCCGCTTCATCCTGCTGATCGCAAATCAGGTAGACGCGCGGTGCGCCTTCGGTCGGTGCGGCGGCAGGTGGTTTCTCACGCTCAGCCTGCTCACGTTCCCACCGCGTTCGCAGCAGCACTTTCAGGTTCTCCAGCGTATCAGCAATCAGTTCGGCCCCTGTGACTGAACCTGGATTCGTTTCCAGCTCGCGAATGAACGCGGCCTGACGCGTGTCTTTGGTCTGCAGCCCGCGTGGAATCCAGATCAGTCGCCGCAGTGAGGATGT
>JAYSPO010001339.1:0-3100 GCA_043722015.1 Candidatus Kuenenia sp.
TTCCGGGTGCCTGAAGAAGATTTAGAATTACGGGCCATTGCTTTGAAGAATCGTCAACTATGCACTCCAACCACAAACCACGAATCATCGCCGTCATGCCCGCCTATAACGCGGAGTCCACTCTGGAACGCACGCTGCGGGATATTCCGCCCGGTACTGTCGATGAAATTATTCTGGTCGATGACTGCAGCAAAGATCGCACGGTCGAGCTTGCACGTTCTCTGGGGCTCACAGTGATTTCCCATGAACGTAATACCGGCTATGGCGGAAATCAAAAGACCTGCTACACCGCCGCCCTGGAACGTGGGGCTGACATTGTGGTGATGATTCACCCCGACTATCAGTATGACAGCCGCGTAATTCCGGTTGCGGCTGAACTGATTCGCCTTGGGAACTGCGATGTCATTCTGGGCTCAAGAATCCGCACACGTGCAGAAGCACTGCAGGGAGGAATGCCGGCCTGGAAATACATTGCGAACCGCTGTCTGACGATATTTGAAAACGTGGCGCTCGGCCAGAACCTTGGCGATTTTCACAGCGGGTTCCGCGCCTATCGACGTGAAGTACTGGAAACCGTACCGTGGCAGGAGAATTCAAACGATTTCGTCTTCGACACGCAGTTCTTGGCTCAGGCTGTCTACTTCGATTTCAAGCTGGGAGACATTCCGGTGCCCGTGCGTTACTTCGCGGAAGCCTCCAGCATCAACTTCAGCCGCAGCACGCGCTATGGACTGCTGACGCTGTGGGTGATGTTCGAATTCTGGTGCAATCGCCTCGGAATCTGCCACTCGAAAATTTACACGAAGAAATAGCCAGCCCGGTGAATCTATCAGGTGCATCGTGCAGTCGCGTTCGATTATTAAAGTAGGTCCTTTCTGCCGGAAAGGACTTTCGCCGTAAGGCGAACCGCCATGGGGCGCACATCCGCTCCACGTCGCCGCGTGTCCATCTTTTCGGCCTCGACTCGTCGCTGGTCGCGGCGTGGCCGCGAAGTCCTGCTCGGCAAGCAGGACCTACCGAAATCCACGACTGCCAGACACGTAATCGGTTGGATTTAAGGGATTGTTGCGGCTATAGTGTTTTGTGTTGGCAAGAGTTCTGGCCGGGAATTGAATGTATGTCGATATCTTCCGAAACAATTCGCAAGTCTCCCACGAAGCTGACGTACAACGAATACGTCCTGTTTCCGGACGACGGCAATTGTCATGAAATCATTGACGGACGACATTATATGAACGCCGTGCCCGTTCCACGTCATCAGGCAATCTCGCGACATATTCAGTTTCAGCTCTATCAGCAGGTTGAACTGATGAAGCTCGGCCAGGTGATCGATTCTCCGATTGATCTTCAGTTGAGCGAAGTCGATGTCGTACAACCGGATCTCGTTGTTGTGCTCGAAGGAAATCGCATCATCACGCAGACTCGAATTCGAGGTGTACCGGACCTGGTGATTGAAATCCTGTCGCCCTCGAATCGCAGACACGATACGGAACTCAAGAAGCAGTTGTATGAGCAGTTCGCAGTCCCGGAATACTGGATCGTTGATCCTGATGAATGCGTTGTGGTCCGTTTTCGCCTTGATGAAACGGGCAGATTCGGGCCGTCGATCGAGTTCAGAGACGCCATCGCATTTGACGGAGTTCCGGGTGGCGCAATCGTGGATCTGACTCGTGTCTGGTAGATCTGGTTAATCTGGATGGCGAGCGTCATTGTCGTGCTCAATGCCATCCAAGTGAGCATCGAGCCGCATTCAGCTCATCGCCCTCGGTGACATTAACCATCTGAGCGGTCTCGCCGGTTACATCGAAACACGCGATGCGAACAGAATGGACATAATGCGACAGGCTATGCTTGCCGGAACCATGAGTCCCCGTGGCCGTGGCACCGGCAATGGTTTGCTCCGTTATCAAGCCAATGGAAGGAGTCGTCAGGCCTTGCTCGTTCAGACCAGCCAAAAGTGTCTTGATCTGACATCCGGCACCCACTGTGACAAACGGCTGTCCATTGCGTTCGTGGATCCGAATATGCGAGAAGTGTCGCATGTCCAGCAGGACGCCGTCTGTCTCAATGCCATGGCTCCAGGCGTGCTTCGACCCCATCACGCGAATGCGGCCCGCACAGTTGGTCTGAAGGACTTTCAGCAACTCGGCTTCATCCTTCGGCGAAACATAGCTGGCCGGTCGAAACCGAACGTTGTTGCCAAAGTTGCTGACCTCTGAATCTGCCATGATGCAATCGCTTTCTGACTTTCTTTGGACTGCGGCAGCCCTGCTGCCGCTTTCCCCCTCCACAGCCTGCTGTGGAGACTTTTCTCAAGTTCCAACCATCAATTCTCAGCAGCAGGCTGCTGAGATCAAAGCGGCAGCAGGGCTGCCGCAGTCCAGGGATACCAAATCATTCGCCGTCTTCGGCGGCGATCTCATCGTACTTGAAACTCGCGATTGTTTTCAGCCAGGCCGATGTGACGGACTCTTTGAATTTCTTCGCACTGCACCATTTCCAGTCCGAACCGACTCGCACCAAACCATGGTGAACCGCGTTCTGATGCACGTAGTTCAGGCGAGCCAGATAGCTTCGCTGATACGTCAAATGGGTCTCGCGAAAGTTTTGCCACAACCGAGTCCGTCCAGGCTTCTGCTCGCGGCGATTCAATTCCTTGGTCGTCAGGCTGTGCCGCTTCTGAAGCATTTTGCTGAGTGACTCCGCCGAATCCACTCCCGCCGGACTGTGTGCAACAAAGTGATAGTGGTTCGACAAAACACACCACGCTTCCAACTGCCAGCCGAACTCATCAGCAAGTTCGAACAGCTTTGCTTCAAACCAGTCTTTCATGAAGTCATCAGCGAGGAGATGCAATTGATCCCGGGTGCGAGCCGTGACGAAGTAGACGCCGCCCTGAGCCAACCGATGCGGCGGGGCATGCGGCCAATCCTGCGTCCCTTTTGCCGTCTGCTCAGAATCCGGTAGCTCCATATAATGTCCTTTCTCTAGTTTTGGACTGCGGCAGCCCTGCTGCCGCTTTCCCTCTCCACAGCCTGCTGTGGAGACTTTCCTCAAGTTCCAACCATCAATTCTCAGCAGCAGGCTGCTGAAATCAAAG
>JAYSPO010001340.1:0-1752 GCA_043722015.1 Candidatus Kuenenia sp.
GGCCCAGGAGCAACGGAAAAACACTGGAGAGTCGCTGTGTCGCGATTGTGGATCTGGTTTGCTCCAGAATTCCGGTCGGAATATAGGATTCAAGCGTCGCCAGAATGGTCTCGATTGTTCCATGGTGATGCGCCCACTCGTGATCGGCGGCTTTCTGCGCACGATCCAGTGCCTGCTGCTCCGCCGTCAGCTGGTTCCAGCGGTCCCAGTTTTCCCTCAAGACCTCCGCCACGAGGGCTAAGTTACGAATGAGTCGCGCACTGGATGAGGCTCCATCCTGCCGAAGTTTCGGCAACAGTGCATGAAACCTCTCCGTCACGCTTTCGATTTTGCCGCTGACAATTGCCAGCTCGTCATCAACAATCGCCCGCTCATCGTTCAGGAATTGCTGAAACGTGCAGATCAGCCGCATCCGCTGATCGAATTCGGCGAGGGACTGTGGCGTTACCGCAAAATCCGTTGAGAGTCGTTCGAGCCAGAACCGAACGCCAGTGGACGCGAGCATGTGAATCTGAAAGCGGTACAGTGCTGGTGGCTTTACAATTTCGTTTTCGAGAGACTCATCGTTTATGTCATCGAGGCTGTCGATGATTCTGTCCAGATTCTGGCGTTCCTGCTCCGTGGACTCGTCGTGCCATTGAAGGTTTTCTTTGATCAACAATGGATCCGGGTGAATATTCGAGAGTGTCGCCTGCAGTTCCGAGAAGAGAAACGCTGCGCTAGGTCCGGCAAGGTCGCGAAGCGGATCAAGCCCCGTCATGAAATCGACAACGCGGCTTGAAATTGTTCCGGTCTCGCTGTCGTTTGCCAGATTAGGCGTCACCATCCGCAGATACTGCTGCATCTGGATGCTGTCCATCGCAACTGTGTCAGACAGAAGACAGCTGTCCCGTTGTTCCACATCATCCTGAAATGGGGGCAGGTTGTGGATTTCCAGAAATTTGGCTGCAAGATCGAAGGCGCGGTCAGAGTTGTCCAGCACAAAGTGCAGCGCACAAAGAAGAGCAACAGCAGCGTTCAGTCGAGCTCTCTTTGAGATGCCTGCGAATGTCATGGGGCCCAGAAGATTCAGGTGAGAGTCGACTGGAAGGCCAATCTGGAGGAGTGGCCGCAGCATTGCTTTTGCAAGGACAATTTTGGATCCCGCACATGCCGCGCCTGATTTACTGCCAACCAAATGCAGTTCGATATGGCTCAGCTTCCCTTTGGTGCGGATGTAGGCTTCGTCCAGAAGTGACGCCAGAAAGAGCTGAAACTCCTCAGACGCCACAAGTTCTTCAGCTGCACGGGCGGCGTTGGCAAGACGTGCGCCAAAACCGTCAAACAAGCTGGTGGCGGCTGTGGTAAGAGATGCCTCACGCACTGCGTCGGGAGAGTTTCTGTGAAGCGTCCGCGTCGTCTCTCCGTCACCCAGCACGAAGGAAACGAAATGCTTGCCACGAAACCTTGCCCGGAGCTGATAAATCTCCAGTGCGTTGTCAATCACAATGACAAGCAGGTTCGGACAGGAGAGGTAATATCGCATCAGCGACGCTTTTACTCCGCCGATGATCACGATGATTCGAAAGACTCCATCCACCGGTTTTGCTCGAAGGATGTTCGGAACAACTGAGTAATTGAAATGCATGAGACTGGGCTCCATAACGGAAACGTAAAAACAGAACAGGGAAAAGATTCCGGCGTACCGGCAATCACGTACTGGGACTGAGTGAGACTATTGGCGATCACTTCATGTCAGGTGCCACAGGAGCG
>JAYSPO010001341.1:0-6938 GCA_043722015.1 Candidatus Kuenenia sp.
GAAGACTGTGTGTCGTCCAGCCTGATTTTCGGGAGTGCGATTCATTCGGCAGTGGAGTTTTACTTCCGGCAGCAACTGAGTGGTGAATCTGCTCCAGGCCTCGACACGCTGCTCGATGTCTATCAGGAGAGCTGGAAAGAACGGTCCCAAGACAACATCGAGTTCGGCAAATCGGAAACCGCCGATTCGTTGCACGAAATGTCGGCTCGGATGCTGCAAAAATTCCTGAACAGTGACCTGATTCAACCGGAAGGCCGCATCATCGGCATTGAGGAAGAATTCCGGGGTGTGCTGATCCCCGGAATTCCCGATCTGCTTGGCTATGTAGACCTGTTGCTGGAAACCGATGACGCGGTGATTGTCAGAGATTTCAAGACGTCCAGATCGGCATGGGACCAGCAGCAGGCAGTGGATCAGTCAGATCAGCTTTTGCTGTATGCCGATCTGGTCCGCAAAGTGATACCCGGCAAGCAACTGCGGCTGCAGTTTGCCGTAATGACGAAGACTCGTGATCCGAAAGTCCAGTTGCTCGAAACTACATTCGACGAAGGCAAGCTGGACCGTACGAAGCGAATCTTCGAAACCGTGTGGTCGGCCATTCAGTCCGGCCATTTCTATCCATCTCCCTCACCCATGCAGTGCCCATCGTGCGGTTATCGCACGCAGTGCAATGCCTGGCGAGGAAAGTGAGATCTGGCCTTTCTGACGTTCAAAAAGCCCGCCTTCTTCCTTCGGGGGGATGGCGGGCTTTTTTGTTGTATCTCGGGGCCGATGGTCGGTCCTGAGTTTTCTACTCACGACTCACTTCACCTGATTGGAGACCCCTCATGACGTTCGCTGTTGTTGCGGCCAGCAGTGTGCTGGCCGTGTTGCTTGCTCTCGGCTGGGCCAAAGAGTTCCGGCTGAGACGAGCATTACAAAACCTGATGACCCGAATCTTAACCTGTTGGAGAAAAGCCCATGAAGAAAATAACAAGTCCACAACACATCGCGATGTTCGTGGCACTGCTCGTGATGACCGCTGGATGCGGTGATGCACCTGACTACCGTGATCAGCGGCTGGCGGAGTTCGCTCAGGAATCGATGACTGAGCAGCGCATCCAGAATGAGCGGATGGCCGACCAGTCCGTGGCTGTGGTCAAGGAAAGCAGCCAACTCGCAGAGACCGCGAAACTGATGGTCGAACACGACGCTCAGACTCGTCGGGAAATGATCGCCGCCCAAAGTGAACTGACCTCACAGCTCAATCAGCAGCAGGCAGTTGTGTATGCAGGCCGTGATCAGCTCGAACAGGAACGGCAGCAGATTGCCGAGAATCGCCATCGGGATCCGATTATTGCCATGGCCATTGAAAATACAGGTTTGGCGATCGCCTGCCTGTTGCCGCTCGTCATCTGCTTTTTCGTGATCAGGCAGATGCAGACTCAAGAACCAGATCACGCTGCTGTTGCGGAATTGCTCATTCAGGAGTTTTCCAGCGATCAGCCGCGGTTGTTAGCGGGACCACCGTGGCGATCGGCCGCTCTGGAGCACCACGCCGATCGCCGCTTGTCTGACACTTCATCCGAAGAAGAAGCTGGCCATCGTGGCGAGCCTCCATTTTAGAAACCAAACCACTTGTTTCAGGAGAAAAGTTGCATGAGTCATATTGTGGAAATCAAAACCGAAATCCGTGACCCCGTCGCTATTCGGGCGGCGTGTCAGCGGTTGAATCTGCCGGAGCCTGTCTTCGGCGAAGTCACACTGTTCACGACCTCTGCCACCGGCTGGGCCGTGAGGTTACCGGAGTGGAAATATCCAGTCGTCTGCGACGTCAACACGGCGAAGATCGCGTACGACAACTATGAAGGCCGCTGGGGTGATCCAAAGCAACTGGATGGATTCCTCCAGGGGTATGCGGTTGAAAAGGCCAAACTCGAAGCTCGCAAAAAGGGGCATTCTGTCTTTGAACAGCCGCTCACTGACGGTTCCATCAAACTGACGATCAGAGTCGGAGGTGCCACTTGAAGATTATCGAAATCCTCATCGCTCCCAATGGTCAGTCCACAGTGGAGACCAAAGGTTTCACTGGTTCCGAATGCCGGGACGCCAGCAGGTTCATTGAACAGGCCATCGGGCAGTCTACCGGCGAAGTGCTCAAGGCGGAGTTTCATCAGGCTGCCAGTTCGCAGCAGCAGATTCGACAGGGTCAGTAACACGCTGCGTGTTGCTGCATCACACACACAACTTTCACAGGAGAATTTTTGTATGTCACTTATCGAACGGTTCGGCGAGTACGTGCGAGCGTGCTTCACCGGACTTTGGATTGAGAGCCACGAGCATCAGGATGCGCTTATGGCCATTGCGCAGCTTTGTCGTCAGGAACATTGGCGGCTGGCCACGTGGGATATCGAACAGGGTTTGCGGGTCGACGGGGCAAAGATCGAAGCGAACGGGAGTGATCCCCTGGCTGCGATCAGGTCCGTTAATTCTCTGGCAACTTCTGACGGAACAGCGATTCTGGTACTGCAGAATTTTCATCGGTTCCTGCAGTCAGCTGAGATCGTGCAGGCTCTGTCACAGCAAGTGATCGCCGGTAAACAGAACCGGACGATTGTGGTTGTGCTGTCACCGGTGGTGCAACTGCCGGTGGAACTCGAAAAGCTGTTTGTCGTGCTGGACCATGAACTCCCCGATCGTGAGCAGTTAGCGGACATTGCTCACGGCATTGCCACCGAGGCATCTGAACTGCCAGAAGGCATTGAACTGGTAACCGTGCTGGATGCGGCGGCGGGCTTGACCAGGCTGGAAGCAGAGAACGCTTTCAGCCTGTCACTGGTGCGACACGGGAGAATTACTCCGGATGCCGTGTGGGAACTGAAGACTCAGATCCTTCGCAAATCCGGTTCACTGGAACTGCATCGTGGCACAGAAGATTTCAGCCGCCTCGGTGGTCTGTCTTCATTGAAGTCCTTCTGTCAGCGTGCCATGCGACAGAGAAGTCCGGAAAACTCGCTGGAGCGTTCACGAGGTGTCTTGCTGTTGTCGCCGCCAGGTTGTGGCAAGTCGCAGTTCTGCAAAGCACTGGGAAAGGAAGTCAATCGGCCAGTGCTGATTTTGGACGTGGGCAGTCTGATGGGGTCACTCGTCGGGCAGTCTGAAGAGCGAACCCGGCAGGCATTGCGTGTGATCGACGCCATGGCACCCTGTGTGTTGATGATCGATGAAGTCGAGAAAGCTTTTTCGGGAGTCAACGGCAGTGGTGACTCCGGTGTGTCGGCACGGATGTTCGGGACGTTCTTGTCATGGCTCAATGATCACGAATCAGATGTGTTCGTGGTCTGTACGGCCAATGATGTCTCAAAACTTCCGCCGGAGTTCGGGCGGTCCGAACGCTTCGATGGGATTTTCTTTCTGGACCTGCCCGGTCAGGAAGAGAAACAGACGATCTGGCAGATCTACCTGGATCTGTTCAGGATTGATCGTCAGCAGCGAATGCCGGACGACACAGACTGGACTGGTGCTGAGATCAAAGCCTGCTGCCGTTTGTCAGCCTTGCTGGATGTGTCATTGCTGGAGGCCTCGCAAAACGTGGTGCCGGTGGCGATCACAGCCAGTGAATCCGTCGAGCGGCTAAGAACGTGGGCCAGCGGTCGCTGTTTGTCGGCATCACAGCCAGGGATTTACCAGCGAGATGGAGGGTGTCCCAGAACCCAGCGACGTAGAAAAGTGGAACCGTCCCACAACTGATTTTCAATCGGCAGCTCGGTGCTGTCGGAATCTTTGCACGAAACTTTGACTCAGGAACAATTCTATGACCAAAGCCAAAACCAAAGCGAAAGTGAAAGCGAAAGCGAAAGTGAAAGCCAATCCATCGTCTGACTTCCTCACAGAATGGGACAAACGACAACAGGAACAGGCATCCGTAGCCCGTCAGTCACTCCGGAAACTCTGCCAGCAGTTGGTGAAGCTCGGAGTGGACAGCGTGACCATCAACTACGACGGCTACGGCGATTCCGGCACCATGGAAGACCCGCTGGCTTTTCAGAACGACAAGCCCGTTGAACTGACTCGCAAGCTCAACGATCTACTGCTGGACTTCGCTGAATCGTATCTGCCCGGTGGCTGGGAAAACAACGACGGAGCCTGTGGAACATTTGTGCTCAACATCAAAGATCGCAAATTCTTTCGGGAGCACTGTTGGCGTCATACGGAATTCGAACACGACGAGGAGGAAATTCTGCTGTGAATCCTTATCACCACGCGTTGTCATCCGTCAGCAGGTACGGCGGCTGCGTTGAAGACTACCTGTCGCTTCACCAATGGTTCGATGAAAGCAAGGCCTTCTTTCCGGACTTCCGTCATCGAGCCCTGCGACATCATGCGGAAGGGATTTTTCTTTGCGAACGGCTGTTCGGTCCCACTCTGACCAACATCGACGGTCGGGTGATTCCCACTCGGTTTATCGGCGAACAGCATGTGAAGGAAGATCTGGGCCGCATCCCGACAGTGCAGGATTGGCTGTCATGTCTGAAACCCGCACGGTGGATGATGACGGCAGGGCAGTCCACCGAACTTTTGAACTCGTAGACATCCCCGATGCCCGCCACAGTGGCGGGCATTTTTTTTGCTTTCAATTCTGTTTTCAATCAGGAGAATTCTTTATGAGTACACTTTTGGATCCACCTCGTACCCGATCCGCCGTTTCACCGGGCGATCGGCTGCGTACAACCATGGCGGCCGCCCGACTCAGTTTCACATGGATGGGAGTTCGCAAGACATTGACGTCCGCCCAGAAGAATCAGGCGGCTGACACGTTTGGTGCGGAAGGCAAGTTTCTGTCGGCTGGCAAGAAATTGCTGGATACATCACATCCGGCCTTCAAAGCTGTCACAGCAATCCGTGGCCGGTGTGTTGCCTACTGGAAAGCCGTGTCGCTGCCGTATCCGGAACCCGGCATTCGCCTGATTCCTCAGCAGTCCATCACCGAGTTCGATGAGCATGTTTTGAAACTGCGCAGTGAACTTGATAAGGCGGTCACGGAACTCGATCTGCATTACGACGAGCTGCGTTCTGCAGCGCGACGACGGCTGGGTGATTTGTTCGATGCCAGCGATTACCCGGTCTCACTAATCGGGTTGTTTGCGATCGAACATGATTATCCGTCTGTAGAGCCACCGGATTATCTGCGTCAGTTGAGTCCGGAACTCTATCAGCAGGAATGTCGTCGCGTGCAGTCTCGTTTCGACGAAGCCGTGCAACTGGCTGAGCAGGCGTTTCTGGATGAACTGGTCCGACTGGTGGAACACATCACAGAACGTCTGAGCGGTGCGGACGACGGCAAGCCACGGGTCTTCCGTGATTCTGCCGTCAGCAATCTCACCGAGTTCTTCGAACGGTTCCGCACGCTCAATGTGCGGTCCAGTGAGCAGCTCGATGAACTGGTGTCACGCGCTCAGCAGGTGATCGGTGGAGTCGAACCACAAGAACTTCGTGACAGTGCCACGTTGCGTCAGCGAGTGGTGACTCAACTGGCCGGTGTGCAGTCGTCTCTGGACGGCTTGCTGGTTGATCGTCCCCGCCGCAATATCCTGCGTCGGCCCCAGTAAAAAGGGAGTCTTCGATTATGGTCATGGAACTTCTCATTGCACCAACTGGCGGTATTCGTTGTGTGTACGGCGAGGATGTGAACCTTCATGAGCTGGGTCGATTGTCGATCCAGCGAGGCTCACACGTCGAACCCACAGCCGACGGACAGTGGACGGCGGATTTGTCACCCGTGAACGGCCCCGTGTTGGGGCCGTTCTCATCACGGGCTGATGCTCTGACCGCCGAGCAAATCTGGCTGCTGGAACATTGGCTTGTTCCTGTGGATCAGGCATCACTGCCAACATCCTGATCACAATTACTGTTTTTAGACCTCGCGCGTTGCGAGGTTGATTCATTCCTCACGACCGCCCTTCATCGGGCGGTCGTTTCTTTTTCTATAGGAACATTCCATGATTCAACTTACCCGTAAACACATCCGCACGATTCGGACAACAATCCGCCAGTCGTTGGGAATCAGCAACGCACGTCGAGCGCCAACAATCACTCTTCGAGCCCAACCCAATGAATTGCTGATTCAGGCGGCTACGGACAAGGTTGCCATCGAATGCCGGTTGCCGGGCAGTTATCAACCAGAATGCTTTGCCATTCCATACGAAGCCCTCAGTACCTGTGAAGGAAAGCAGGATGATCTTGTATCGTTCACAAGGCGTGACGACATCGTCATGCTGCAATGGGCCGATGCCGGAATTCCGCAGTCTCTTCAGTTTCCGGCCAGCGATGCGTTGGAGATGCCACCGATCCCCGACAATCTTATCAGCATTGATCGGCAGTTTCTGTCGGCAATGGCCGAAGCTGTGGCCACGACCGATCAGGAAGCGACACGGTTCGCACTGAACTGCATTCGTCTGCGGGGTCGAGACGGACAGATTGCCGCGACCGACAGTGCTCAGGCATTGATTCAAACGGGATTCACGTTTCCGTGGGATGAGGAGATTCTGGTCACAGGTTCAGGGGCGTTTGCTTCCAGCGACTTTGCCGAAGCCGGTGAACTTCGGATTGGTCGATCGACCGACTGGGTCACACTTCAGGCGAATTCACGGACGCTGCACTTGCGGATTGAAAAGGAACGTCGATTCCCCAACATCGATCTGCAGATACCGACAAATGGATCGGCTGCCACCACGCTGTCGTTGTCCGAGGATGACATCGATTTCCTGCTGACATCTACGAAACGGCTGCCAGGTGGGTCGGAGCCGAACTCACCAGTCACTGTTGATCTCAATGGCGTTGTCGCCATTCGTGCGATCGCTGAAGATCAGTCCAATCCCACTGAACTGGTCCTCAGCAATTCACGGCGAACCGGCGACGAACTCCGGTTCAACACAGACCGCAAGTTTCTCACGCGAGCA
>JAYSPO010001342.1:0-4009 GCA_043722015.1 Candidatus Kuenenia sp.
GTTAGCGTGAATCGGCAAAAACTGCTGAATCTGACGAATGCCGAAGCTACGGGCGGCAATATACTTCGCGCGGTCGGAAATGAATCTGGCGAGCGGAGCGGCGTGAGCCCTCCGGTACCTCGTTCCTGTACCGGCAAGCTGACGCATGCCGCTCGCCAATTCTCTCAATCATGACCGCGTGGAGTATAAAATGGTCACTTCAGAAAACCTGCGAGCCAGCGGGGCAACGGTTTTTGGCGGACTGTCAGCTTACCGTTCTCAAAGACGGCGACCCGGCGAAATGGGGTGTGGAGATCGTTGTTGTCGAAGACCAGGACATGTGGCAGTTCTCGAATAGCAGCCTTCAGATTAGCGAGCGTGCGCGGATGGCGGCTGTGGAGTTTCTCAGTAGGGACGTCGTGGCCGCCTTGTGAAACCCGCATCGCGACACGCTCCTCGGAAATCCTGGGGCTGGAGATTCCGATAAAGCAAAGCACCACAGTGTATCCGGCAGCGATGGCGTCTTTCAGAAAGGCGATCTTATCGCCCACCGGGTCGGAGAAGACGGTTTCAAATACAAAGCTCTCGCGCTGGTTGACTAATTCACCTCGCAGAGCCTCCGCCACTTTTGCCGCGGCGTAGGGCTCCAGGTCCAGTTCACGGGCGATCACGTCGGCGTTGACGAAACGCAAACCTGCCGATCGCAGATGTGCATGATAGAACGTCGACTTCCCCGCGCCGTTTGATCCCGCGATCGCCACAATCAGGGGACGCTGATCGAACGGCGAGTTCGTCATGTCGCGCGCTTCTTCTTGAGTGGCTTGCGAACCTGGAACTGGCGATTCACGAACCGACCGACGGTGCGTTTTCCATCGGCATCGATCCTGACCAAAAATCCCGGTTCATGCGGAGCCTGCTCGTAATGCGGAAACGGTTGGGCATCCAGGTATTCAGAGACCCGTTTTCGTCCCTCAGCCGAATCGACAGACTCCAAACATGCGGAAAGTGGCTGAGCGGTCGCATTGCGGCATAACGCCAGCACCTGAGTCCCCTGCAACAACGGCTCGATGGCGCGTCCCAGTCTCGCCCAGAATTCGACCTGGCCCGTCAGCGAACGCTCAAACGCTTCGCCTGCAATGCGTGCGTCGAGAACCAAGGCATCGGAAAGTTTGACTGGCTGACTCATGCCAACATGGTAGCATAATGCTACCAACTGTCAATGGGAATTGATGGGTGGCCGGGGTTGGAGGGCGCTAGCCCGAAACCCCGGGGCTTCCTTCGCTCCGCTCAGTCCAGCCCCGGCCACCCGATCCATCACAGCAAGAGTGACAGAGCACGCGACTATACTCGCCAGAACATCGACTGTTCCGGAGCTTGGTATTTGACCGCCATGTCGTTTGTGACGAATGGCTCTCCGCCTGCGAACAGAGATTCAACGCCGCCAATCACCATGCCGGACGACAACAACGTACGTTCGATCGGGTAGGGCGTTGTGCCCTGCACGAACATGTTTTCCACATGCTGGCAGAGTGGTGTGAAGAAGTCGGCGGTTGTTGCACTGTGGCCGGGCATCGGGAGGTACATCTGACAGCCGACGGTTTCTCCAGTGTCGGCTCGAAGTCCTGCGTAGTTGAAGTCGCGAATGCCGGTCAGGAAAATGGCCGTATGAAAACCGTCGAGATGTTCAACCAGGTAACCAGTCGTATCCGGCAATGCCTGGCGAGCCCACTCAAACGTGACCGGAGCCGTCGGATAACCGCTGTCCACAGGGAGATTGTGGCTGCGGCTCAGAGCCGACACGAACAGGTCGCGTGTATGTTTCCGTGGCGGGGCTTCCAGCAGTGTCCAGAGTTTTTCACCCTTCGCCGCATGGACGGAACGAATACCGACCTCACCGCCGGCACGACGTTCTGACATGCACTGTGCTGTTTCCAGTGCGTGAACGTCGTAACTGTCGATCCCACCGTAGGCGACACATACGCTTTCCTTCAGCGGCGTGTTGAGTGGAAGCTCAAACGACGGCAATCGCCATGTCACAGGCAGCGACGAACCGGCGTAGAAGGGAAATCCCAGTCGTTTGGAATCCGCCACCATTTCGCGGCACTCATTCCAGTCGGTGGATAAATGCTTGTCGTTGAACACAGGGACCGATCGGCCGGAGGCTTCGAAAACCTTGACGCATTCCTTGAACCACGCATAACGCGGATACAGCGTCTGGCCCTTTTCATTCTTCGGATAGTCGCCGTGCTCGCCAATGATGATAACACCATCCACAGCCAGCTCAGAACCACCAAGCGTCAGAGCTTCGGCAACTGTCGGGAACTGTTTCAGGCCGTATTTCTGGATGCGTTGCTTGCTGAGATCTTTATCATGCACCTGAGCAATAAACACCGACGCAAGATCAACTCGCGGCTGATGCCATTTTCCGCCCGAAGCAAACCCCATCGCAAAGCGATCCAGAAAGTGCTGGGAGTGGGAGTGCTGATACACTTCGGTGCCAAGGAACGCGATCTTCTTTCGATGTTGATCTGCGCTGTGTGTGGCGGCATTCACGCGACTGGCGGCGTTGAGTGATGCAAGTAATGAAGCGGCCGCGAGATTCTGCCCGAACTGGCGTCGATTGAGCATAAACTAACCCTCCCAGGATTTTCCATCCCAATGAATAATACGCTTCACCATCTGTTGGACGCCGTTGCTGAAAGTCGCAAACAGTGTCTCACCTTTTTCTGCTGAAGCAAGATGCGGTGAGCCGATATGGCCGGGGACAGTCCGATCCTTCGTGATCCAGCCTCGCGACGCCGGCAGAAACGGATTGCCGTGTTTAACGACTTCCAGGTTCTTGTATTCGCGCACCAGTTGCGGCGCGATCCGCAGGATCATGGAGGTTTCCCATTCGCAGGCGTGGCCCATCTCGTGCTGAGTGAACTCGGGGCGACCCGTGACAGCCTGGTCGCCCAGCCCCCAGTACGTGGAAAACAGCAACAGCAGATCCTTCCGATCGCGGTACTTCTGACGCACCTCAAAGACGGCCTGCTTACCCGGAACATCGTTGCCGCCGTGCCCGTTGATCAGGAACAGCCGCGTGAATCCGTGAAAGATCAGATTGTCGAGCAGCCCGACCAGCAGATCCAGATACACCCGTGGCGGCGCGGACAGCGTGCCAGGGAAGTCCATATGGTGGTCCGAATTGCCCAGCCACATCAGCGGAGTCACCAGAATCTGATCGTGCATCGCTGATTCGACACGTCGCACGATTTCGGTCAGCAACATGCTGTCCGTGTAAACCGGCAGATGGTGGCCGTGCTGTTCGATCGCGGCGATCGGAATCAGGATCGGCGTGTCCTTCGACAGATGTGCCACATCCGGCCATGTGAGTTCACTCAGGAACATATTCGTATTCTCGACTTGAGGGTTGTGAGCGAAATAGCGCCGGCGGTCTGTTGATTCAATCGTAGGGTGTGGCGTTTTCGTTTAACGGCTAGCCGTAGGCGTCGGTGTTTTCCATGACTGTCGCATTCCGCTTGCCGCTAAACGATTAAATCAACACCCCGCCAGCCACCGTTAACTGTTTTCGAAAACATGAAGCAAAGTGAAGAATGACCTGGAATCCCTAAAAAAGAAAGCGATGCCCAGTCATCGCTCTCCGATGATTGCTTTTGCCAGGTTCACGCCCCTGATTCCCCCCGCTGCGTGGCAACTTCGATGAATGAAAACCGAAACGGTGTGCCACTGGCTCCGCCAGTGCATTGGTGCGCTGTGTGGATATTCGTCAATAGAAGACGCTCACTGGAACAAGATTCGGGAATGCACGGCATCTTCAGGAGCGGCTTCACACGACCGGTGTAAGTTCAACTCAGAGCAGCACTGGCAGAGCCAGTGGCACACAATCACTGACGGCCCAGACATATATCCTGCCAGTGCCACCCCGCCGAATTCGCAAGCGCGACGGGATCTCGAATCCTTCGACGTCCAGATCACCCCAGTACCAGATTGATAGTGACCTCGAATATGGCTGGCCCCACCATGGCCG
>JAYSPO010001343.1:0-9613 GCA_043722015.1 Candidatus Kuenenia sp.
TACATTGCCGGCGCTGAGGCGGTCTCGTTGAGTTCATCAGCGGCGCAATCTTCGGTAATGGTGCGGTCACGCAGCATCGCAATGCGACCGGTGCGGACCATTTCCAGAATTCCGAATTCCCGCATGCGATCAATAAAAGCTTCGATCTTGTTCTCGCGCCCGGAGATTTCGATCATCACATGAGATGCACCGACATCGACAATGCGGCCACGAAAGATATCGACCAGTTCACGAATTTCGCCTCGGCGACCGTTCTCCGTGCTGACCTTGATCAGCATCAGATCGCGTTCGACAAAATCGCGACCTGAAAAATCCTGAACCTTGACGACCGTAATAATCTTACTCAGCTGCTTACGGACCTGGTCCAGGGTTTTCTCGTCGCCGTTGACCACAAACGTGATACGGGAAAAATCCGGGTTCTCCGTCGCGCCGACAGCAAGGCTGTCAATGTTGTATGCGCGAGATGCCAACATGCCGGAAATGTGCGCCAGCACGCCGGGTTGATTCACAACCAGAGCAGACAGAACGTGTTTCATATTCAAAGTCTTTCGAGGAAGCCGCTGGCCGTAACAGCACAATGACACAATTGCATTGATTCTGTGATGGACCTGTGCAAAACGATCTCGGAAACATCTCCGGATTACGCACGGGTTCATCCCACAAGCTCGCTGCTGAGCAGTGTACGCCACCCCCGAAGAACGGGCAACTATCGATTGTGGCTGGCAGCGAAAACTCCGGGAATCATCACTGATGGGACGTTGCGGAAGCTGAAATCGCAACGGCCGGGCTGCGGACTGAAGCGAAGTAGCGGTTATCCCGAATCCAGTCTTCGCGGGTGTAGGAAATGACCGAAGTGTCGGTTTCGCGAACTTCGACGTGAGACAGACGGAATCCCATTTCCGTGATTTCCGTAAACAGCATCCATGCCAGGTTTTCAACGCTCGTCGGGCCGTTGAACAGCTTCATCTTGAAGTTTTCCCCCGTACGTCGGCAGTGATCTTTCAACGATTCGTGCAACGGGTCGTTGATGCTAATAAGCATGCCATGGTCATAATACTCCTTCAGCCACGGCTCAACTTTTTCATCGAACGCACCGAACAACGTACTGATATCACCATCGCGTTCGACTTCAAAAAAGCAACGCAGACCGTAACGATGCCCGTGCAGATTGCTGCATTTGTCTTTCAGTGTCTCGTTACGATGGGCTGCGTAGAATTTGTAATCTTTTTGAATGATCATCACTTCACCTGTACCGTGCGGTTTTGATTGGCGCCCCTCGGCCTCGCAGGATACCAAAAAAAGAACGAGACTTCCTGCGAAAACGCGAAAGTCTCGTTTGAGGTGTTTTGATCTGCGAAAACGCTGCCCGTTACGTAAACAATTCCGGAATCACATGGCCGTCACGGACAATCATCACCGGACGACCGGTCGTCGTGTGATATTCCTGCTTGTGATCGATTCCCAGAGCATGGTAGAAACTGGCTGCGACGTCGTCGGGCGAGAAACCGTCGCCTTTCGGCATGCTGGCCGTTTCATCGCTCTCCCCAAGAACCTGTCCGCCTTTGATACCACCGCCACCCAGCAGCATGAACATGTTGCGAGGATAATGATCGCGTCCCACGCGCTCAGTGTTGATCTTCGGCGTACGTCCGAATTCGCCGGTCACATAGACGACCGTTGAAACCAGCAGACCGCGTGCGGCAAGTCCGGTGAACAGACCGTACAATGCATCGTCCAAAGCAGGCAACTGTTTCGTCTTCAGCACATTCCAGTTGTCACGATGCGTGTCCCAGCCACCGTTGGACACCGTAATAAAGCGGACGCCCGATTCGACAAGCCGCAGGGCCAGCAAACAACTGGCACCCAGCGACGATGAGCCGAACTGCTTCGAAAAATCGGGCGACTCCTTGCCAATATCAAACGCATCACGCGCCTTCTCAGACGTTATGACCGTATGCGCCTGTTTGCCGAATTCATCCATGCCTTCCAGAAGCTGACTGTTCTGTTCCACATCGCTGAACGTGCGATCGAGCTGGGTGAGCAGATTTCTTCGACGTTCCACATCAGTCACGGTCAGGCCACCCGACATTGAAATGCCCCGCACACGAAACGCCGATCCGATCGTCGGCGTCGCGGTGGTGTTCATCGGGGCGTACCGTACGCCGAGATATCCGGGTCGCTGTGCGCTGTTGGGAATCGCAACGAACGGAGGCAGTTCCGGAATCCCGGGGCGTTCCTTTGTGATGACAGCACCGTATCCAGGGAATTCCAACGACGGCAGCGGACGGTTGCCAGTGTTGACGTACTTCGTCCCCAATTCATGCGCTGCCACCGAATGGCTTACGCCGCGGAGCAGAGTGAATTTGTCCATGCATGTGGCGATGCGTGGCAGATGCTCCGAAATCACCACGCCCGGCAGGCAGGTCTGAATCGTGTTGAATTCGCCGCGATACTCCGATGGAGCATCCGGTTTAGGATCAAACGTGTCCATATGCGACGGTCCACCGTTGAGATTCACAAAGATGGCGGACTTTCCCTTTGCACCGGGATCCACGCTGCTCGCCGCGACAAGCTGAGCGTAACTGGCAAGCGATAGTCCGCTTGCTCCCACAACGCCTGCCTTGAGAAAATCGCGGCGACCGACTCCGTCACATGTTCGAAAAAATGCCATCGCATAAAACTCCTGATTAAAAAAAAAGGAAATAGTTCTGCAGAGTTGGACCAGCGGGGTGTTGATTGAGCGATTCAAGTAGGGTGTGTGCAGCGGCAGCGGAACACACCAGTCGATCACGCATTCACAAAATGGTGCGTTGCGTTCCGCTTCACGCACCCTGGGATTAGATCAATAACCCACCAGGCAGTCGTTCAAAGAAGATCAACTCCTAGTGGTTCACAATAAATTCACGAGTATTCATCAGCGCCCACAGGACATCGCGAACACCATCAATCGGGTCGGTGGAATCGGCGATATAGGTCCGGGCAGTCTGCAATTCGTCGGCCGTCGGGAAACGGGATACGGTGCGAAGATACGCATCGTTGATCACTTCCGTCACGTTCCATGTCGGGGCGGGCGGCGTGGAGATCGTTGTGGCATCAGATTCAACAGCTGCCACAGGCGTTTCGACATCGTCTTCAGGTGCCAATGCGCCCTGGCTCTTCGCTTCTTTTCTTAGTTTCCTGAGTTGTTCGCCGAATACTTCGACCTGCTTTTCTTTGCCCGCCTTTTCGGCTTCGGCGATTTTCTGCTGAAGCTGTTGGATCTTAGCCTTGAATTGACGCGCTGCACCAGCTTGCTTGTTTCTGTCGCCGTTATTATCCGGTTGAGACTTCCGACTGAACGGCAGGTTGTTGGCCGTAGCCACCTGAGTCAGCCAGCCTTCGGCATCGTCGATCATCGACAGCACCTGCGCATCATTGCGAACGAAAATTGTCTGCAACAGACTGGGCTCTTCAGTGCGATCACAATCACAGTTACTCTCACGAATCGATCGGCCAAAGACGGTCAAGGCATAGTCCGCTGGATTCCGGTTTCTTTGCTTCAAAGCTGCCCCGGGAATGGCGACCGCTCGCTTGTCGAGATCAGTCACAAACTCCGCGTTCTTTGCATCATTGCGCGTCACCTGAGTCATCATGTCGTAGGCGATTTCTGCCGGCAGGCGACGCGGGACAGCACGGCTGAAGTTGCGTTCATCCAGCCGATTGGTTGAATTCGGAATCCAGCTCAGCTGATATGTACGGCTGTTGAGAATCTCGCGATGCAGCCACTTCATGTCGAAATTGTGCTCGATGAAGCCCTTCGCCAGATAATCCAGCAGCGGAGCATTCACCGGTGGATTAGCAAGGTTCATATCGTCGGATGGTTGAACAATTCCCACGTTGAAATAGTTCGCCCACACGCGATTCACGAATGCCTTAGCGAATCGAGGATTGTCCGGCGAACGCAACCAGTCCATCAGCGGCTGCCGCACATCTTCCACAGTTGTCAAATCGACCACGGGCCCGGCAAGTATCTTTGCAGTCGCCGGAGCAACACCGCCGCGATCTGGTTTGCCATTCTTCGAATTCTTGTTGTCTCGTTTTGCGGGAGCTGCCTTTGCTTTGACGGAGAAAACTTCGGCCAGTGGTATCGTCGTACCCTCCACGACCTTTGTTGCCAGAAGTTTTCGCAGATCACCACCCTTCAGACCTTCAGTGCCTTCAAATCCGGCGAGCATCGCATCGTATTCGCTTTTCGCGTCCGGCCGAGAATTTTGTCGAGCGGTTGTGCCCTTGAAAAACCCTTCAAACGATTTGAAATCCTGCTGCGTCCACTGATCAAACGGATGTTTATGACACTGAGCGCACTGAATGCGAGTTCCCAGGAACGTGTACGCGAAGCCAATCACGCGATCTTCCGATGTCTGGAAATTCTGACGCGCCCAATAGTGTGGCAGACTGGCTCGGTCAGCATATGCGGCAGCGCCCGGGCCATCCTTGGCATACAACTTTGATACATTTTCACAGTACTGCGTATACGATTCACCCGGATCACGACTCACCGCCATCACAATCCCCTCGACAATTTTGTCGTACGGCATGTTTTCGCGAACACGCTTTTCGATCCAGGCATACCACTGTTTCGAAGCTTCCTGCTGCACGGGGGTCACATTGTTCAGTTTATCGTCGCTGTTGCCCGTGAAGTCACACAGGCGCGTCGTCCACCACGCCACGTAACCGGGGCGTTCCAGTAGTTCGTCAATCTTGCGCCCGCGCTTGTCGGTACTTGTATCCGCCAGAAACTCGCGGACTTCTTTTGCTGTCGGCAGCGTACCCGTCACGTCCAGACTCACCCGCCGCAGAAAATCTGCGTCTGTACACAGATCCGAAGGGACAATGCCAACCTTGCGCAGTTTCTGCACAACGAGTTCATCAACTTTGGTCGGCGTCGGTGTGGCTGGATATCGATCGCCGAATTGATCCGTCACCGGACGAATCACAGGGACCGGCACAACTGCACTGTCGTAAAACGCGACGACGTGGGTATCGCCGGATGCTCCCGCCGGCACCATTCCGTCCTGAGTAATATCCGCGATCTGATCGTCGTTTGTCTGAAAGCGACACAGTGCTGTCACATCTTCTTTCATTCCATTCGACCACACGGCAACCGCCTTGAGCTGCTGTTGCTGGCCATCTACTGAAAACAAAATCTCATGCGGCGTCACTTCCAGGCTGACCAATGTGGATGGTTCTTCAATCTGACCGTGTGCGCCGCCTTCAATCCATCGCATCAGGAGATGATGCTCCCAGCTGCCTTCTTTCAGACGCTGGCCACCTTCGTGCTGAACCTGCATCAATGGTTTCTGCAGGATGCCGCTGTCGGCAGGAACCTCCGGGTCAATTCGACCGTAAATTTCGTCATGATCACTTTCAAAGTCGTACCCAAACAGACTGAGGCGAAATCCACCACGCCCCTGAAACGACCCGTGACACGCACGGCCGTTGCAGCCCAGCTTGCCCAACAGTGGCACGACATGCTGTTGCAAATCGGGCACCTCACCCGCCGCGTCTGACTGGGCAAACCGCAAGACAACAGACTCACGCATCGCGGAGTCTGACGTGGGTTGCTGAGCCAACCCGGTCGCGGAGAGACACAGCACGGCTGCTGTTACTATGCACGGAACTGTCATTCGATGATTCATCAATCGCATCCTGAGACCTCATCCTGTGTCAGTTTGAACTGTTTTTGTTGCCAGCTTTTCGGCTGGCATTTGTTTTCTTCGCCAGTTGTTCCCATTCGTGATCGAGCTGCGAATCCGACATTGTCGCAATCTGCTTTTCCACTTTCTGCATTTGCTCCGTCAATCGCTGCTGATCAGCCTTCAACTGCGTCAGCTTCATGTCACGACGCTGTTGCAGCAGTGCACGAATTTCCTGTTCGAGCGCGTCATCGTGAGTGCGAGACCACTTGGCAACCAGCACGCGGATCTGCGAGTCGTTTTTCCATAACTCAAGCTGATGTGTGAAACGCGTCGGGTTCTTTTCCCGCAGCTTTTCCAGCGTCTGGATCTGCTGATGGAGTTCACGAACGGCTTTTTGAAATTCGTGGGGACGAGACTTCCTGAGCTGTTCAAGTAACCGAGCCAGTTCCGGATGATGTTCAGACGCAAATGCCATCGTCACGGAAAGATCAGATTCAGAAACATCCGTACGCGGCTTCTTGTCAGCTGTTTTGTCGCCGGGTTTCGGGGAGTCAGGCCGCACTGCGTCGCCAGGCGGTTCCGGCACGAACGCAATGACCTCCCCACCGATCGTGAAGACGATGACGAAGGCGAACAACAGTGTCGAAAGGAATGCCCGATTCATCAATAAACCCCTGCTTCATCATCCGGACTGATCCCGGGATGATCCTCCGATGCCGCTGCGGCATCCAGGTCAACAGCCGTCAGCAGCCATTCCGGCGCGACAAGACTGGAGACAGAATCATCGGAAACAGTCCATTCTTCAAGTTCCGGATTCATGTCGTTCGCTAAGGCATCGTCCAGCAGCAACGCCAACGCATCGGCAGTTGCATCATCGGCTACCGCAAAATTGCCACTGTTCTGACCTGACTGCAGCGTCACCATGGCAAGCACGGCCAGAATCATGGCGGATGCGGCTGCGAAAACGCCAAAACGCGCGTATGCAGGACGACTGCAAGGGACAGGCTCGGCGATCATCGTAACGCCCGCGATCACGGGCTGAGTTGACGGCTGCGATTTACAGGCCAGAGCAATCCCGCAGGTCAACTGAGTCGCCGCGAGCACCGCTTCACACAAAATCACATCGTCCGCCATCGCCGCCTCAAACAACTCCGACTGCTCGCCCGATAATTCGCCCAGCACGTACTGCATCGCGGACCACTGAACGTCATCATTGTCCGGCTGCGAAGCAGTTGTTTTGTCTTGTACCATGTTTGTCTCATTACTCTTCATGGGCTGTACGAATCTTCCACGAATGCACGCAACTGCGAATCCTCTTTCAGCCGCAGCAAGCCGCGACGCATCCATGTGAGCACAGTTCCCAGCGGCTGTTGCATCTGTGCTGCAATTTCCGCAAATGTCTGACCACCGTATATCCGTCGTCGAATCACTTCCTGCTGTTCCACCGGCAACCTGACCAACGACCGCTGAATCGCCAGCACGGCCTCTTCGTTCACAACACTCAGATCCAGCATCCATTGAGCATCTGAACCTGCCTGCCGTTCTGACTGACTATTGACCGACTGCTCGGCAAATTTTTCCCGATGCTTCGTGTCGCGTTTCTGCTGCCTCAAATACTGCCGCGCTTCATTCAGAGCGATTCGAAACAGCCAGCCGCGAAGCGTCGCCGGGCGGGCCGTCTGAGCCGACTCAATCGCTCGAATCACCATCTTCTGGAACGCATCTTCTGCCAGGTCACGGTTCTTGAGCACACCCAGCAAAAAAACCTTCAAATCGGCTTCCCACTGTACGCATGAACCCTCAATCATCGACCGCATGACATCTGGCGTCTGCTGCGATCCGGACTCGTCTTCACAGCGATTTTCGTCGTCCTGCGTCAACAAGTCCTCCTTAGTTAAAGCTGCTTCTTCCCATACGATGTTCGGCAGCTTTGCATTATTTCAACCACTCGCCAGAAAACCAGAGACGCGGCGAAGCAGGTCTTTTTCTGCAGAAATGGAGGTCGATCGCCGTTCTCCGAGGCCGTCCTTTTTTTGTCGCATTTCGTACTAAGGACGTAGTTCGACTGTCCCAGATTCGGCCCCAACGGCCTCGTGACGTTGGTGAGGCAGATGGGAGCTATTCTTCACGCGGCCGAGAACAAGGTATCAGCCGGAGTGCGTTAGGAGTCTGTTGATTTAATCGTTTAACGGCAAGCCATAGGCGTCGTTGCCCAATTTCGCCTACGCCTGCGGCTCGCCGTTAAACGAAAATGCTCAATACGCGACTAAATCAACAGACCGCTAGCGCGTTCCGGCTGATTTGGCGATCGCCCCATTCCTCACCGCGTGAAGAATAAGATTCAGGATAATAGTTGAAAAGGCGGAGCCTCAGGGCAGTGCGTCCCCGGGCAGAGCCCGGGGACGAGGCTCGCACTACGTTTTGCGGATCAGTTTTGTGATGCGACCGGTTCGAACCCATTCGGCCACATAGATATTGCCCTCAGCGTCAAAGCGAGCGTCGTGAGGATGCACAAAGCGGCCTGGACGCCACTGTTCCGGATGACCTCGCATCGCAAAATTTTCGGCGAGCACGGATTGACGCCAGATCTCGTCGTCGCGTGGCCGTCCTTTCGACCGCAACTCGTCGCTGGTCGCGGCGTGGCCGCGAAGTCCTGCTCGGCAAGCAGGACCTACCGAAATAGGCGAATGTAAGTTGATCGGAAAGTCAGGATCATCGACGAGATACCCTCTATCCTGCACAAAACTGGATGGCTGTGAGGCACGCGGCCGCGTAAATCCCGGCGACCACATCGTCTGTGATGATGCCAAGGCCACCGGGCAGTTTTTCCAATTGTCGCACTGGCCATGGTTTCACGATATCAAAGAAGCGAAACAGCACAAAACCAACAATCAGCCACGTCCAGTTGAGCGTCGCAAATGCATAGACCATTGGAAACGCGGTGATCTCGTCCCAGACGATACTGCCGGGATCTTTGACTTTTCGCAACTCCGCAGCACGCTGGCAGATTGCAATCCCAGGCAGGTACAGCACGCCGCAAAGAGCGATCCGCTCAACCGGCGAAGTCCCCAGCTGCCACAATCCCCAGCCGATCAGGATTCCCCAGAGACTGCCAAATGTGCCAGGGGCAAAAGGAATTCGTCCGAGCCCGAATCCTTCTGCGAGCAGCAGCGTGAATCGATCAGCCAGCGTGAAACGGGGTGAGGATTTCTGTTCGGTCATCAGGAGTCTCAATGTTCCTGAAGCAAGCGACAGTCATTTGGAGTGCGGCGACTTGTCACCGCTTTGCCTTTCCGGCCCAACATGAATGTCAATCGGTGTAGGACTACAGCGAACATTCCAATTCCTTTCAGGTGAAGTCGGCAGTATAAACGAACTTCTTTCCAAGAGCCAAATTCCCTGAAAAAGAAAGCGGTGACGAGTCACCGCACTCCAAAGACCGCTCGTGCGATGGCGATGAAAAGCCACTATTCCTCAGGATCCGGCTTCGGCAGATTCAGATCCTGGAATGTCTGAGGCAGTGGCGACCCCCTTTTGGGAGGCCGAGGATAGTCGTCCAAATCAAACGCATTCTCTGCAGCCTCGGCGGAATCTTTGTAACGGTCGCTGTTTTCCTGCGGTCTCAGGTCTTGGGGATAGCATTCGTCCTCAAAGCAACGACCGTGCGTTCCGATGCTGGCGAATTGTTCTTCCACGAAGCGGATCCCATGTGTCTCAAGGATCGTGCCTGTTTGAAATTCCAGCCCGGCGAGTTCAGTGTTGTACGCTGTGAGAGTCTGTGCTTCGGACGCAACGGCGTTTCCCCAGTCTGAAACACCTTGCAGATAATTCAGGAGAGTGGCATTGGCACCGCCAAATGCGTTGGCATTACCGAAAGGGCCTCTGCCGGTCGCAAACTCCGCACGTTGAACCTCCAGATTCAATTTAGCTGCGTC
>JAYSPO010001344.1:0-12348 GCA_043722015.1 Candidatus Kuenenia sp.
CACACGACTCCGGCGGAGTCGCGCAGGCCGATGCTGATGAACCGGCACCCATCGTCATTATCCCTGGTCTCGGTCGCATCACCATCGCGTCCGACGACGTGGATGCGCTCGATCAACTGGAATCCATTTTGCGAGCCGTCTCGTCCAGCCCTGTGGGCACGCCCGGAAATCGCAATCGAGATTTCTCCGTCTATCAGTTGCGTAACGCCGGCGCGGAAGAAGTTGCAGAGACGCTGCAGTCAATCTACGAAAGCCGAGCTGGAACGTTAGCTTTTGGCTCGGTCGTGATTGTTCCCGAACCACGCATGAATGCCCTGATTGTTTACGGAGGACGCACGGACCGCGATCGGATTGAACAATTGCTGGAAATCCTCGACACCGAAAAGCTTCCGGATTCGGGCCGCATCTTCAGAACTCAGGTAATTCCCGTGAAACACGCTGATGCCGAACAAGTCGAAACCGTTCTCAAAGGTGTTTACCGAACGGAGATGACGGCGGGCGGATCACGTCGAAGTATCGAGATCCCTGCCGGGATTGATTCGTCGGTTGCCAACATGCTGCGACAAATCAACGCCGCCGCCTCATCACCGTTGCTGACCATCGAGGTTCAGGTCGAAACAAATTCGCTGGTTGTGAAGGCCCCGCAGAACCTGATTGAAGAGTTGTCTGAACTCGTCACGCAGCTCGACGAATCTTCCGCCACCAACCGCGCTCGGGGAGTCACGCTGATTCCGCTCAAACAGACTAACAGCCGTCGGGTTATGCGGATTCTGGACGATGTGCTGGATTAGATCGAATTCGCTATGCGTTTCTTGGGCAAGCGTCTGCAGCCCTGTCGTGCGAAACTCAACACAAATGTCAGGCAATCTCCACGTTTTTTCCCAGACTCGGTCAGAAACAACCCATCTTTCCCGGACGCTTTAATTTTACTCGTAGAATTGCGAAAATGCTGGCTTCTCAGGAGTCCGAACCCGAGAATGTCGATCATACAGAAGTGATGCGGTCTTTGAATCCGCGAAACACGGCAACAATCTTGATGAAGACGCAAAGCTCACCTAGAGTCCCCACCTTGAATGCTGTTCTCTCAATGACTTGAGTGCAGTATCCCGCCGAATTCCCTCCCGCCGAAATCTATCCTACCCTCGGCACCATTCGGAAAATCTCATGAGTACAATTTTGAAACGCCCATCGGCGTATCGAGAGATGCCGCGCCGTCTGACAGCGGAAGAGCTTGATCAGGTTCAGCGTCTGTTTGCAACGGACGGGCTTTCCTCGGTGACGAGCGAATTTGGATTCCTCACCGACCTTCAGGCTCTGCAGTCTGTGGCTCATTCACTGGGAATGTCGGTTGTTGACCTGTCGAAGGAAACGATCGATCGATCAATTCTTGAAGGATTCCCCGTTCGGCTGCTTCATCGTCATGGGATTTTCCCGATCGACCGCAGTCCTGCGTCGATCCGAATCGTCATGAGCAACCCGTTTGATGTGCAGGCCGCAGATGCGGTGTCAGCTGTCACCGGACTGTTTGTAATGACGTCGCTCGCCTTGCCTCAGGAAGTGGCAGCGCTCATCAAGACTCACCTCGGTGTTGGAGCTCAGACTCTCGAAGGGTTGATGGCTCAGGCGGCGGACAATGCCGAAGAGATTGAAATCCTCGGCGACCTCAGCTTTGAAGAATCCGAAGCTGCGGCCATGGCACAGCAGGCCTCTGTCGTCCGACTTGTGAATGATATTCTGACCGAAGCCGTGAATGTTCGAGCCAGCGATATCCACATGGAAGCGCAGGCGTCAGGAATGAAGATTCGCTATCGCATTGACGGTGTGCTGCAAAATCAGCCCGTGCCTGCAGAGCTGAACCGATTTCAGGCCGCAATTCTGAGCCGGCTCAAGATCATGGCTCGGCTGAACATTGCCGAGAAGCGAGTTCCTCAGGACGGTCGTATCAAGCTGCGAGTGTCCGGTCGCGAAATCGACATCCGTGTTTCCATCATCCCGATGCTGCATGGAGAAGGCGTCGTGATGCGAGTGCTGGACAAGGACGCGATGAAATTCTCGCTGTCCGGCGTCGGCATGGAAGAAGACACCTGCACTCGATTCCGGGAACTGATTCGATTGCCTCATGGGATTGTGCTTGTGACCGGCCCGACGGGCTCCGGCAAAACAACCACGCTTTACAGTTCTCTGGCAGAAATCAAGAGCGAACGGAACAAGATCATCACAACAGAGGACCCCATTGAGTATCAGCTGGAAGGGATCAATCAGATCCAGGTGAATCACAAAGTCGGCCTGACGTTTGCGGCCTGTCTGCGCAGCATTCTGCGACATGACCCTGACGTCGTTCTGGTCGGCGAAATCCGGGACTTTGAAACTGCTGAGAATGCGGTGCAGGCATCGCTCACCGGCCACATGGTCTTCAGTACTTTGCACACCAACGACGCTGCAGGCTCCTTCATGCGTCTGGCAGACATGGGCGTTGAGCCCTTCCTGATCAGCAGCACTCTCGAAGGTATTATGGCTCAGCGACTGGTGCGAACACTGTGCAAACACTGCCGTGAACCCTACATGCCATCGGACGAAGAAGTGCCAGTCGACTTTCCGCTGGGCGACTACACTGCGGGGCAACCGATTTACCGCGCCAAAGGTTGTCGGCAGTGTCGCAGCACTGGATATTCCGGACGCCTCGGCATTTACGAATTACTGGTAAGCAACGACGAAATTCGAGTGCTCGCCAGCGAGCGGCGCAGTACCAACGAAATTCGAAAGGCTGCGATCGCCGGCGGTATGAGAACTCTTCGCCAGGACGGCTGGATCAAAGTTGCTCGTGGAATAACGAGTGTTGAAGAAGTTTTGCGAGTGACCAAAGCAGAATAGAGTCGATCGGACGGCAGTTCCGATTCCGCGTGACGGGACTCCGGGCCGGTCATGCGGATTAAACGATATCGATCTGTCATTTCAAATACCTGCGCCGGGGGGCAGCAGTGCCAGAGTTCACTTACATCGCCAGAACGATAAGTGGTCAGGATGTGAAAGGCCTGATTTCAGCTGACTCGCGCGGTGATGTGATGGCGATGCTGACTCAGCGGTCGCTGTTTCCGATGACGGTCACGGCAGCGAGGCAACCGCTGTTCAGGTTCAAATTTAATCGTTCGGTTCGGGCTGAACTGCTCGCCTCGACGCTCACACAGCTGTCCGATCTGCTCACCAACGGCGTTCCACTGCTTCAGGCACTGGACTTGATCGCTCAGCAGGCCACGCACGATCACCTCAAAGACGTCCTCACTGATGTGCGTTCACAAATCGCCGACGGCAAACAACTCCACGAAGCCATGGGTGCCCATCGCGATGTCTTCAGCGATCTGACACTTTCCATTATCCGCGCGGGAACGGAAGGAGCGTTTCTCGAGGCGGCTCTGCAACAGACTGCCGAGTTTCTGGAGCGTCAGGAAGAGTTGCGAGCGAAGATCAAAGGAGCGATGGCCTATCCCGCGTTCCTTGCTGTCGCTGGCAGCACAGTGACGCTGGTGCTCATCATCTTTTTTGTACCAAAGTTTTCCGAACTTTTCGCGCAACTGGAACGCCAGGGCATTCTGCCGATGCCCACGGTCATCCTATTATGGCTCAGCAATTTCCTCGGACGTTTCGGGATCCTTGTCGCAATGGCTGCCGCAGGCGTCATTGTATTGTTGCGTCGCTGGGCTCGATCACCCAATGGGCGAGAAAGACTGGACCGCGTCAAAACCAAAGTGCCCGTCTTTGGAGCGATCATCCTGAACAGTGCCGTTTCAAGATTCTGCCGGATTTTGGGAACCTTGCTCAGAAACGGTGTACCGATGCTGAATGCGATGGAGATCAGCAGTGATTCTTCCGGTAATGTTGTGCTGGGTCAGGCGATTCGCAAGTCAGCCGAGAACATTTCGGCCGGTGAATCTCTGTCTGCTCCTTTGAAAAAATGCGGGCTGATTCCCGTCAATATTATGGCTATGATCAGCATTGCTGAAGAAGCCAACAATTTGGAACGTGTCCTTGGCAACGTTGCTGACGGGATCGACAAAAAGGTCGCTCGGCAACTGGACACGATGGTGCGGCTGATTGAACCCGCTCTGCTGATGGTCATGGGCAGTGCGGTTTTATTTGTGATTGTCGCACTGCTGTTGCCTGTGTTTGAAATGAGTACTTCAATGAGTTAAAGGAGAATGAGATGCAAAAGATTCAGTTTCAAAACTTCAAATGTCGGACACGATCGCAGGATTTGACGGGTATTGTTGTTCGCCGCGGTTTCACGCTGACAGAACTTCTGATCGTGATGGCAATTCTCGTATTGCTGGTCTCCCTGATCGGACCTCGCCTGCTGGGCAGTAAGAAGAAGGCAGATATCAACGCCGTCAAGACTCAGATCGGCATGTTTCAGTCCGCGCTGGAACGTTATGCCGTCGATATGAACAAATTTCCTTCGTCCGAAGAAGGCCTGACTGCCCTGATTTCCACGCCCGGTTCGGAGGGCAGCGACGCATCGTCAGCAGACTCCGAAAACAGCAACGACGCACCGACGACTGAGGGCGGCAGTTCAGAATCCAGTGGTGCAGCCTGGGACGGGCCCTACCTGAAGAGCGAAACTTTGCCCAGCGATCCATGGGGAAAAGCCTATTCCTACGAATACCCACCGACACACAATAAAATCAACCTGCCGGACATATGGTCATTTGGTCCAGACGGACAGGAAAACACCGACGACGACATCGTGAGCTGGACTGGAGATGGTGGTAAGGGTTCAGACCGATCGTCATCGGGAGATTCAAAAGAATAGGCAAGGTTCGAAAAATAACTGTCATCCAAAGGTGCGATTTATGTACCTTGGACATTCATGTTCGAGTCCTCGCCTGAGGGCGTGCCGCCGGCGAAGGATTCCTGTGTTACATTAACTGACGCTCCGACGGCTTTTCCTGACCAGGCGACGGACATGAATGTCCATCCTTCATACCAATGCACCACTTCCAATCCCCGAAGAAGCGTCACGCTCTCCATCGCAGTGGATTCTCGCTGGTCGAACTGCTCATCGTGATGGCGGTTCTGGCTGCTATGGCGGCGTTGACAGTTCCGGCAATGCGGGGCCCATTAGACAAGAGCCGGCTCACCGGGGCCGCGAAGCAGTTGCAGGCAGCGCTTGCTAAATCGCGAGCCCTTGCCATTCGGGAAGGCATTGCCGTGCATTTTCGCTATGAAATCTTTGGCGACCGTTACGTGATCGAACGAGCGCCATCAATTCAAGGCACCATGGTAACTGTCCTGGAAGATTCCGTAGGCTCGATGAGTACTCCGTCAGGTCTTTCCACGGAGTCAACGAATGCGTCCAACTCGCAGACAGACACGATGGCCGAAGATTATGTGGTCACGAACGTTCTGCGTGAAGGACAGTTACCGACCGGTGTTACGTTCGCTGAGCCTCTGTTGTCTGCAGTTGAATCGGTCAGCAGACCCGTGTCAGAAGTCGATCAGTCGGTCCCTGTCTCCGGAGCAGTCCGGATTCGCCGATGGTCCAGTCCCGTTCGTTTTCAGCCCAGTGGGCGAACGACGGATCATCTCATCCGGCTGGATGGTCAACGCGAGTTTTCAGTCGAAGTCACTCTCCGTGGTCTGACAGCGATGGCCAGCTGTTCCCCGCCGACTCGCACCGCTGAGAGCGTTCAGACATCGGCGACTCCTGAGCGATCCGGAGGCTTGCCATGAGCGCCATCGTGCAGCGACGCTCCATATGGCGAGTTCACGATGCAAAGCATTATGGCAGATTGCGGCCCTCTTCGGGGCGTTCGGGTTTCTCCCTCATCGAAGTCATCATTGCAACTGCCATCCTGATGGGCAGCGCCATCGTACTCGCTCGTCTGGCAGGGATGGGACGAGAGCAGTCGCAAAAAGCGAGATTGCATTCTGATGCGCAGATGTTGTGCGAGCAGACGATGAATGAACTGCTGCTGAAATTAAGGCCGACCGAGCTCGTCGAATCCATGCCATTGATTCCATTGCCAGAGCCGATGCAGGACACTGCGGAAGAGTTCAGCGAGTCGGACATGCTGGCTGCGCAGCCTCCACCGAAATCCGAGGTTGAAGAAACAGATCCGGAATGGCGACACTCTGTCCGCATGGATATTCTTCCGAATCTGCCAGGAATGTGGAGCCTGACCGTTGTTGTCGTTCAGGGCGATGAAACACTGAAACGGCCGATTCGATTTTCGTTGACTCGATGGATTTCCGGGCCACCGCCGGAGGGAGCGTTCGACGAATTTTCACGAGACATCAGTGAATCAAATTCGCCGCAGCAGGGAGCGTTTCCGTAATGCGCCAGCCGCTCACAGGATTCGGACTCCGACCGTCGTTGAATGATCGCAGCGCCTACACACTCATCGAAATGCTGATTGCATCCGTGCTCGTGGCGGCGTTGATGTCGGTCGTGTGGAGTATGATGTCAATGTACAACGGCTACCTCAGGGCCGGCCAATTGCAGGCCGTCGAGCAGCAGTTGATTCGATCGGTGCTGCATTTGCTGGAGGATGATTTGCGTGGGGTTGCAGTCGCGGACACCAATCCCACGGTCGTGTCGGCGACCGATTTGAATATCAATGCATCGGTCCAGACACCTGGCGAACCACGTCCACAGACCGATCCATTTTCAGTGAACGTCGATGAATTGTCGCTGTTTTCCGACACTCTGACATCAAGCAGCGGATCGCCTCCTGGTCGCATTTCGCTGATTGGCAACTCGCATTCGGTGAGGTTGTCCGTCGAAGTGGTTTCGCCGGAGTCTTCGCCATTCACGAACATCTCAGCAAATCCATCCGGACAAATGCCATCAGAATCGCGCTTCGATCCGTTGAGCCAAACAGCCGCCAACAACCCGATGCTGTCGGCTGATGATGCGCCAGCGATTGAAGGCGTTGCGCCGGATGTTCCAGAATTTAAGACGATTATCTGGCAGTTTCAAGCTTTCGGAGCGGCGGCGTCAGGTTCGACATCGCTTCGTTCCGGATTGTATCGAATTCAGTCAGAATCTTTGTCACTGCAAGCAGCACTACTTCAGCAGGAGACGCTCATCGAAGACCGTGTCCAGAGCGATGAGACTTCCGTGGATCGCATGACACTCGAAGCTCTGCTGTATCCTCCGGTGGACAATCGTCGGGAAACAAAGTCCATGGCGACGAATGAGCCGGAAGGTGGAATTTCGATTCCCTTGTTTGACGTGATTCCGGAAGTTGTTGGTTGCCGTTTCGAATATTTCAGCGGGTCGGCATGGACTACTACATGGAACAGCGAAATGCAGCAGAGCCTGCCGTTGGCCATCCGAATTCGATTGCGATTGGTGACCCCGGCCGATCTGGAAAAGTTGAATCTGGTTTTGGGGACGACCCAGACTGCAGACTCGCCGCTCGATCGTGCATTGAACGCAGGTGCAGACACTGTAAGTTCATCACCGTCCACGTTGCCATCAGCACTTGATGATCCTGCTGCCGATCCATTCGTCAGCATTCCAACTCGTCAGATTCAGCGCATCGTGATGTTGCAGCCTTTGACAGGGCCGATGCCGCAACCAGGGGCGATGCATGAAACGGATGCGTTACCCATGAGCGACAATCCTGCGCAGCCGGAGAATCTGCGATGAAAAATCACCGTCAAAGTGGATCACGGCAAGGGGTTGTGCTGATCGTCGTGCTGGTTCTTGTGGTCATGGTCGCACTGGCGGGGTTTGGCTTTTTGGCAGCGATGTCTACTGAATACGAAGCAGCGAGAATGAATGGAAGCATGCTGCAGGCACAGCAAACGATGGCATCGGCGGAATCCACACTGAACTGGTTTGCCGCATTGCCGGAACGGGAACGTCTCGCCCTGGGCGGATGCCATCACAATCCGACACTGTTTCGAGGTCGCATGGTGGTGCCGCTCAGTGCCATCGGTGGTAATGCAGCGACGGTTCAGCCGGGAATTCCCGTTGAGCTGCCTGTCAACGTGGATCTCACCGATGATCGTTGGCGATTCTCCGTAGTGACGATGGACGTCAGGGAGGATCAGAATGCTGTGCTGCGATTTGGCCTGCAGAATGAATCGAGCAAGCTGCATCTCGCGAATATTCTGCGCTGGGATCACGCAATTCCAGGGCATGGGCGAGTGGCGCTGATGCAGCTTCCAGGAATGACGGATGTTGTCGCTGATTCAATCCTTGACTGGATGGATGCCGATAATCAGCCGAGAGAATTCGGGGCAGAAAGTGACTACTATCAGACACTTGATCGTCCGTACGACGCGGCGAATGCTGTGCCCCAAAGACTAATGGAACTGCTGTATGTCAAAGGAGTCACCAGACGACTATTGACGGGGACTCAGAACGCAGATCCGCTGGAGGCCGACAATCAAAGTTTACTGCAGGCAGAATTACCCGGCACCGATGCAAGCGGAGAATTTGCCAGAGATCCCGCAACGGCAGGTCTCGGCTGGAATCATTTTCTGACGATGCATTCGGCCGAGCGTAACCGCAATCGTTTGGGGGAACCACGGATTTTCCTGAATTCCGGTAGCCTGACGCTGCTGGAGCAGCAACTCACTGCGGTCCTTCCGGAAAATCTTGTCCGCTATGTTCTGCTGGCGCGAGTCTACGGACTGACTCCGGCGGCGGGTTCCGGAGTGGAACCTTCTGCGGCGCCGTTTTCGTTGTCGATGGTTCCTGCGTTTCAAATCGAATCGGCGACGGATTTGATTGATTCGGTGGTTCAGGTTTCCTCGCCATCCGGGACAATCGTGGTGCAAAGCCCCTTACAAACCAGCAGTCCGGATTTTTCGACTTTGGTGGCAACACTGCTCGATCGTGTGACGACTTATCCGGAATCTCTGATTCACGGCCGTATCAACATTTCCACGGCCCCCGAAACCGTCCTGAGAACCATTCCCGGAATGACCCAGGAACTGGCTTCGCAAATTTTGACTCAGCGCAAAACTCTGGAAGACGCGCAAGGGGGTTCTCTGGCCTGGTTGTTGTCTCGCAACGTGCTGGACGTGGCCATGTTTCGCAAATTGTTTACTGAAATCACCACTGGCGGCGATGTGTTTCAATGTGAAATCGTAGTTCATCGAGCCATCGGTGGTCCAATGCTGAGGCGAAATCTGATCCTTGACGCTGCGTCCTCGCCGGTGCGGCGGGTACAATGGATGGATCTTACAGATACGAGGTTGTGGTATTCACACAGGATGCTGTCTCCGCCAATGCCGTGAGGGCCGTTCGAGAAAGAAATGTCCCCTTGTTGTTGCTCGCTCGTTGATCAGAGTATTCTGATCAACGACGATGGTTTCAGGTTCAGTCAGGAAGTTTCAGTTTTCTTATGTCGCGTCTCCTGGTCATCAACTGGAATGCCCGCACTTTGCGTTACGTTCACACGGACGCTGATCGTCAGGGACGGCTGCGCATTGTGGATGCGGGACAGGACGAATTGTCAGCCGATGGTGAAACGAACGCGGCGGTCGTCACCGGAGTGCAGCAGCTGGTCACGAGGCTGAAGGCAGACAAATCGCGGATGCTGATCCTGATGAATCGCGGCTCTGTGGATTCAGCGACATTTATCGTTCCACCAGCGGTCGAATCAGAACTGCCTGCACTCGTGCAGAACATGGCGGTGCGAGATATTCCAGGAGCAACAGAACAAACTCCGATTGACTTTATCGCCTTTCCGCAGCGTGCCGATGGAACTCGATCGATTAGCGCCATGGCTCTGGTGGCGGAAGACCATCTGCTGGTTCGCCAGTTGATTCAGGAAGCGGGATGCCGGTCTCCGCGAGTTCTCATCAACACTCATCCGTTGCGTGCCTATGTCCCGGCCGAGATTCGAAATGAACAAGGCGTCACTACCGACCCTGACACAGCAACGCTTATCGTGAGCCGTGGCGATGATGTCGCGGATGTCCTGCTCTGTGTCGGTGACTTGCCTCTTCTGTCACGCACAATTCGCCTTGCGGCCGATGTCTCTCAGCTGGAGATTAATCGCTACCTGCTCGCAGAGACTCAGCGCACACTGATTTCGGCAGGTGGGCAGATGGCTCAATCCCCGAAGATATCACATCTGGTGGTCGTGGGAAATGAGCCGCAGACTGAGGGACTGGATGAATCACTGTCTGAACACTTTCAGGTCTCAGCGGTGGTGGTGCGACCGGCGTCGATGCTGGCCGACTCAAACGTATCCGACGCATTTGTCAGCATCGTCAACTCCGGCAGCTTTGCTCCCTTGCTGGCCGCAGCGTTTGAAGAAGCCTCGTCGATCGTACCGGCGATCGACTTTGCGAATCCACGTCGACCGCCGCTGACAGTCAACCGATCCAAACAGATGATGGTCATCGCCGCCGGACTGATACTGATTATCGGCGGGGGCTATTATTACATTTGGTCGCAATTCAATGAGATCGACGAAGAACACGCAAGACTGGTGACCAGGCTGAACGAACTGAATGAGATTGTGAAGGAAACGCAGTCCAAACGTCAGTTGGCAGCTACTCTCGCCGCCTGGGACAAGAACCGCATTAGTTGGCCGGATGAACTCAGAGATCTCACGCAGCGAATTCCATCCAGACCGAATCTTATCGTGCAACAACTGACAATTTCACCCGCTGGCCCTGGTACGGCTGTCGCCACATTTCGCGGCGTCGGCAAACAACCGGAAGTGATTGCACAGATGGAGAGCAACCTCCGCGACAAATATCACGAAATTCGTGTTCCCGGCGTAAGAGAACAACAGGATGGCACAAAGGTCACGTCTGCGTTTCAGGCCACATTGACGATTCGCAAACGCCCGGCGTCGCAATACGTTCAGACATTGCCGGTCAACTCAGCGATGGACACGGGGTCTCCGCCTCAGGATGATCCGGGCTCGGCAGAGCCGAACACATCGACGGATGCCGGAAAGTTGGTTCAGAAGCCATGAAACCAACTCGCCGCCAATTGCTTCTGGCCATCCTTACCGTGATCGCCGTGATTCAGGTGGGCGACTGGCTCCTGAACACCATGATTCAGGGTCCACTTGATGCACGCCGCGCGACGACAGCTCAGTTGCAGGAAGACATCAAAAAGCGTGAATCACTGTTGGCGGAATCGCGAAATGCGGGCAAGCAGATTGATGCATGGCAGAAGCAATCGCTGCCAGCAGATCCCGATGTCACTCGATCCGTTTATCGCAGTTGGCTATTGAGCATCGTTAAGAACACAAAACTTCGAAATGCCACCGTCGATTCCGGCTCGCCCTCCACCCGCCGCGCGAAGGACAACACAGTGCTGTATCGCAGCATGCCATTCAGTGTAAGAGCCCGCGGGTCACTTGCTCAGTTTAATGAATTCCTGTTTCAGTTCTCAAAGGCAGGGCATCTGCATCAGATCGCCAGCATGACCCTCAATCCCATCAGCAGCACCGGACAATTTGACATTTCACTGGGAATCGAGACGTTGCTGTTGCCCGGACGAAAAAGCAGCGACCTGAATTCAAAACCATCGACGTTACTGGCATCTGCAGATTTCAAAGACTACGCCACGATCGCCAAAGATAATATCTTTGGTATCGGGATCGAAAGCGCTGATCCCATGCAGCATACCATGGTCAGCGGAATCACGTTCAGCAATGGCAAACCGCAGGTCTGGATCACGGAGCAACTTCTTGACAAAGTCACTCAGGTCGATGCGGGTGGAGACTTTGACACTGTCGCACTGAGTGGTCGAATTCTGGAAGTCCACGATCAGGAAGTCATCGTCGAAACATCCGGGGAACGCATGCGGTTTTCCATTGGACAGCCGTTTTCAGCGGCAAAACCGATCGTCGAGGGAGAATGACTTTTCTCTGAAAGTAAACATTCGCTGAAAATCTTCGTTGGCCTCAGCCAGTTGTCTCACAGATTGCTTTGCGCCTGGCTTCGGAAGACACAGGCTCGGCACAATGTCGGACAGTTCAGTCTGGTCGGTCCCTCAGGATGAACCGTCATGAGTTAGATGAGATTTCGTTTTCACTCAACTCCGGTGATGTCGATCGACGCCAGAAACAGCAATTCATACGCTGCTCTGGCGGTCACGACCGACGGGGGAAACGAAGTCGGCTTAACTGCTCCGGTCCGACACACCGGAGCAGCCAACAATTTGATTTGCGAGAGTTCGAATTGCCGTCAGCTTACGCAGTCGAAATGATGACAGATTCCAATGAACGAAGCGGCGGGGTGATTGCGATCGGGGGGTGCAACCGCCCACGCTGAACCCACTCAGGAGGGCGTGTCCTGAGTCCGCAAGTGGTTTGCGTTGTGTTGCGGCAGTGATCGGCACGTGGCACGCCCCACTGTCAACAATTT
>JAYSPO010001345.1:0-1741 GCA_043722015.1 Candidatus Kuenenia sp.
ACTCGGCCGAAAACCAAGGAATCCCCTGACTGGCTGAAGCCACTCGTGTCGTGGGGCGCGGGTCCGCGAGCTGTCCAGTACATGATCCTCGGTGCCAAGTCCCGCGCGGCCCTGACTGGCAGCTATATGGTTCGTCTGGAAGACATCATGGCGGTTGCCGAACCCGTGTTGACTCACCGCGTCCTCACGACTTTCAACGCCGAATCCGAAGGCATCACGAGCAACGACATTATCGATCGTCTCGTCAAAGAACTGAACGAAGAACAAGTACGGTAGGTCTCGAAATCCGAAATCTCAAATTTGAAATCTCTGCATGCGAAACTTCGTCGATCCTAAAGTCGTGTCACGTCTGCGAGGGCTCGCGTTGGATGCCAGAACGCCGATGATCGGCAGCGTGTCAGGGCGACATCGCAGCCCGACGCGAGGTTCCAGCCTGGAATTCTCCGAATACCGCAAATATGTCCCCGGCGACGACACGCGCCGCCTGGACTGGCGCGCGTGGGGACGCAGCGATCGGTTCTACATCAAGGAATATGAAGCCGACACAAACCTGCGACTGTGCCTCGTGGTGGATGTCAGCGGTTCTATGAACTACGGCCCGGATGGAAGCACCGCAGAAGGCACTACAAAACTCGATTACGCGCGGCGACTTGGTGGTACGCTGGCTTATCTGGCCTCCGGTCAGGGTGATGCCGTCGGTCTGTATTCGGCGGGAAAAACATTCAACCGCGAAATTCGGCCGAAGCGCAGCGGCGCGCATCTGAAATTCGTGCTGGATGAACTTGGCGAAATGAAAGCCGAAGGCGAAACCGGCCTGCCGGAAGCACTCCATCAGGCCGCCGAACGAATTGCTCAGCGAGCTCTGGTGGTCGTGATCTCCGATCTTTTTATGGACCCTGAAACACTCAAAGGCGCGTTTCAGCACCTGCGTTTTCGCAAGCATGATGTCGCCGTGTTTCATCTCGTGGAACAGAACGAGATTGATTTTCAATTCGATCGACCGATTCGTTTTGTAGACCTCGAAGGCGCCGGTCCGCTGCTTGTCGATCCGACAACCATCGCGAAGCAATATCGACAGGCCGTTCAAGCATGGCTGGAGCAGCTACGCATCGTCTTTCGGGATTCGGCAGTGGATTATCACCGCGTCAACATCGCAGAGAACTATTCAGATGTGCTGGCAAAGTTTCTGCTGGCGCGGAAGAGGTGAGTCACCGGCGAGCGCGCTTTGTACTACTAACGTTCAAAATCTTCGCGCGGCGCGCAAATCCGGCAAAAAGGACCGGGGAACACTGATCGGCGCTGATCTTCACTGATGGTGCAATTGGCGTAGATTAGCGCAGATCAGCGGCGATTAGTGTTCCATGCGTTTGTCATTTTGGGATGCGGGCGAAGCCCGCGCTGGGTTCTTTGAGGTGCTGCAGGTTTCACGGACAGTTCGTGCTCTTATTTCTTTGAGCTGAAGTTTAATTCGAACTGGTGAGGCGCAATCGGGTCATAAAGAACTGGGAAAGGAATGTGCCAAGTAGCAGTCCTCCTCCAACAACGCGCAGCGAGAACGCGTTGTTACACTGCTGAGGCCACGAGCAAAAAGTGGGATCGCGCAGGTGAATCAAGGAAAGTTTTGAGGCGGGCGTAGCGATACAGATTGAGACAGAATGGATCATAAAAGATCCGGTTCTTCTCGGATTTTAGTGGCGACACGGGGAATTTCTGGGGAATTCGGAGTTGCGTTGATGGGTTC
>JAYSPO010001346.1:0-5166 GCA_043722015.1 Candidatus Kuenenia sp.
GACGGACTCAATTCGAGAAGAGATGCGCTTTCCCGTTCGTCCAAACCCCAGCTCACGGGCCGTGCTTTTGATGAGGTCTTCTCTCGGTGTCGCACCGAACCTAACGGTGAGGCGTAAGAGGACTCGTGCAATTTCGCCATCGGGAACATCTTCGATATCCGTGAAACGCGGTGTTGGTTCGGCGTCGCGGAAGTCCCTGATCCGCAGGATCGGCTCTGCTTCGGGCGACGGTGGCGAGACTTCGGGGCCGCTCCTCAGCGAAATCACTGGCGTCGGCGAAGCCACTGGCAGCAGCAATGCGTCGCGAAAGGCGTTGGCAATTCGTTCGATTTGATGCGCGGGATTGCGAATCCAGTCCGTGGACCAGTTGCGGATGAGCCTGCCTCTCCAACCAAGCTCCT
Source organism: Candidatus Kuenenia sp. (assembly GCA_043722015.1). GTDB lineage: Bacteria > Planctomycetota > Planctomycetia > Planctomycetales > Planctomycetaceae > SXXK01. The sequence goes on from JAYSPO010001346.1 coordinate 402, forward strand.
CCAGCACTTCTTGGCGAATGCGGTCACGGTCGCGGGCCGTCGCCGTGCGATGGTACGTCGCGCCGTCACACTCAATGCCCAACACGTAACAACCAGGATGCTCTGGGTGAACAAGTGCGAGGTCGATCCGAAATCCGCCGCAGCCGATCTGAGTTCGCACGTCGAGCCCAAGGTTGATCATCGCTTGTGCAACGGCCTCCTCGAACGGGGACTCGAAGTCGCGGCCGGTCTCAACGGATTCGGAGGCCAGGGCGGATGGTCCGCGCTCCGCGTAGTCGAGAGAGGCGCGCAGCAGCCGTGCGCCCCGCGATTTGGTTCGGTTGAGGTCGATGTAATCTGATCGAATCGAACTCACCAGCGTGATGGCCTCGCGGGAGCGGGTGACCGCCACGTTCAGTCGGCGTTCGCCACCCGCTCGGTTGAGTGGGCCGAAGCTCATACTGTCCCGACCGGTTTCCTCATTCAGTCCGTAAGCCACGCTGAGAATGATTCGATCGCGCTCATCACCTTGGACGTTCTCCAGATTCTTCACGAAGAATGGCTCGGAACGATCCTCGCGGAAAAACGGCTCAAGATCGGGACGGTTCTTTCGCAGTTCCATCAGTTCGTCCAGCACGGCGAGTTGTTGGCGCAGATTGAAGGTGATGACTCCCAGCGAACGGCTCCCGTGCCTCTGGATGTGTTCGAGTACGAGTTCCGCAGTCCGTTTCGTACTGTAGTCCCGTCGCTCCGCCGACGGGACGCGCTTCGCGCGGATTGAATCCCGCTTTGGACCGCCAGCGACCCTCGGGGACATGTACGAACCGAACCGCCGTGGAACCGTCGAGATCATCGGGGCTGGGAAATGTCACGAGGTCGTCGTCATAGAAATGCCGGTTCGAGAACGCGATGAGCGGTTCGCGCCGACTGCGGTAATGCCACCTCAGGCTTTCTCGCCGTTCATGTCCCCTCTCCCGCCCGTCTTCGGGGGGAGAGGGTTAGGGTGAGGGGGGCTTCTCCTCGGGGCCGGACCCAATGAAGTCACACCGACCGATTCCATTCTGTTGCGTTCACCAAATCCAATGTCTCTCGACCGCTTGGCCCCCTCACCCTAACCCTCTCCCCCGAAGACGGGGGCGAGGGGACCGGAAGGCGACCACCGATTGATGACGGCACCCGAGGTCCTCAGAATCGTCGTCGTTGTTGACCATGCGGTCGAAGAACGTGGAGGGCGGCAACTGCTTCTGGTCTCCGGCAACCACCAGTTGGCGTCCGCGATAAACCGCACCGATGGCATCCCACGGGAGCACCTGCGAAGCCTCGTCAAAGATGACGACATCGAATTGAATCTCGGGCGATTCCAGGTCCGTGCTGACCGCGAGCGGACTCATCATCCAGCACGGCTTGAGTCGGACGAGTAGATTCGGCACGCGACCGAAAAGCTGTCGCAACGGCAGGTGTCGCTTCTTTTTGTTGACTTCACGCGGGGTGGCCCGACTCGATCCGCCAGCCACGTTTGACGTGCCACGGCTGCGGAGTCTGCGGAGAAGCCGTGCCGAGGGAGTGTCAACGTCCGATCACACTGCTTCTCCGAGGACTCCGAAGCAGTGGCACGCTTCAGCTTCAAACGCGGCCCGAGCCGGGCCACCTAGCCACCCCGCGAAGGGGACGTACTTGCGGTCAGGGTTCACGCTGACTGGAAGTCAACATTCGGAAATGCGAGTTCCAACGTCGGTCGAAGTTCCGCCTTCTGATTCCACAGCAATCTCAGCCAATGGACAATTTGAGTCGCTTGAAGATAACGGCCAAGCTCCCACCATTCGCTTTGGATCGCGATCAGACAGTAGTTCTCCGCAGTCCAAATCGCACGATTCGATGATGCGTGGAGTTGCCAATACCCTCCCCCACTCAATCCATACGGTTCAACGAGTGATTCAACTTGATGCAATCCATGGCATTGAACATCATCGTTACGCGGCCACGGCAAAAAGACATCGACAGATGGGTCAGGAAAACGTCTCTTTTGCGGCAAGACATCCCATTGATTCGGCATCAAGAGTTTGTTTGTCCAAGAAAGCATCGCAAATTGCTTGCCTGAAGCTCCCTGATGGATATTTACATCCTGCACAAACTCGGTGGGATATCCGCATACAAACGCCAAATGTTTTTCCTGCCCCGCACCGCAGGGAAGAATTCGCGAAAGTGAAATGGGAGTCTCTGCAAGGCCCATTGTGTACTCTCTGCCTATCTCAAGAAACGCGATGTCTTTCAACTCTTCATTGTCATCGCGTCCATGTGAGAGTATGCAGGGCGCGCTCGCGTCGATGGGTTTCGGTATGCGTCCGACAAACGAGACATTGCCGACCGGGCTGCGTGGAAGTGAATGTGCAGTAGTAGCCATAAAGAAGCGATCATCGATTTCGACCAGAATGCCTGTTGCTGATTTTCCGGACTTCAAGTTGATGTAGGCTATTGTGCTGCTCTGTACGTTATCCGCAACGGCGTGATGCAACTCGTCGAACTCTTCGGGCCGATTCATCGCACAGTTCGCTTCAAAATCTGAAACCATTTTCCAAGCGAACTGACTGTTTTGCTCTTCGTCAATCTTGCGGCAAATCTCAGCTAAAACCTCCAACTCGTCCGGGAAAAGCTGCGTACCGTGCGCGTTTGCTTGCGCTACGTGCTTCTTGAGGCATGGTGTCAACTTTGGCGGCCGCCGTAATTCTCCGCGAGGTCCGGCCAGTTCAAGTATCAGTCGTTGGAGTTCGTGTGTCCGCATCGATCCGTCGCTTTTTCTTGTAGTGCGCCGAGTTCGGATGCACGAATTTCAGTTTTGGCCGAGATGGAGTTCCATGGGAACATCACACGCGGTCGGGCGTGGTGGCCCGGCTCGACCCATTTAATAACACGGAACGTGCCACCAGCCCCCCGTGGTCCTTGCCACTAATCACGCGTCAACGAGCATCAACGAGCATCAACGATGCCGTAGCCGCATCGACGGGAAGAACAACGCTCGCACACACCTCCAGTTCGTCGAACTTGTAAGTGACTCGCCCACACAACTTCCCCGCGAGCCTTTTTATCGTTGACACACCAATTCCAGTGCCAAGTAAACTGCTTGAACGCCCACCGCCCGCCTCTACATTGACCTTTGCCCCCGCCACGTCACTGCAGGCATTCCAAACATTCACGTCGATTTCCGATGCGGTAATGACGCCCTCGATCCCCCATGTGCCGCTGTTCACTTCGCTCGCGGCCCGTGACGCATTGTCGGCCAAGTTTCTCAAAATCGTCGCGACCATTATCGCATCGACATAACCAACGTCTTCGTCGTGAATGACATCGACCTGACCGGTAATACCGTAAGTGGCGTTCGCATTCGCTACGGCCGCGTCGATAATTTCACAAATACGATTCAACGCGACCCGCTCAAGCTGCGGCGCACGCATAGTCTCTGCCACCTTGCTCAGATTTGTTGCGCAGCCACTGATTTCATCCATCCAACGTGCCGGAGATGCGATCATCCGATTCTTGATCTCGTGGAGCGCGCTACGTGCTCTCTCAACTTCGAGGGAGATATCCGCTCCCGGTCCAATACCTCGCACGGACGCTACCGTGCCGTCATCACTCACTCCCTTGCTCGTTACGCACACGTCGCCTTTCAGTGGAATCTCGATAACAAAGTCAGGACCAGTCCCCCGCACCGAATATCCGCACTGCGACACATCGCATAACTCCCACGTTGCTGCAAACAATGGTCCATGATCGGCAGCCGCGTTCCCTGATAGAGAACCGCGAATCTGTAATGATTCCACCACATCGCCTATGGCGACTGCAATTGTGCCACTGACGCAATGGCTGGCACGTAATTGCTGCAATATCGTGAGGTACGACTCGTACTCGATGTGAGCCAGCCTCGCAGGGACGAATACCATCGTGTCGTCGGCCGGTGCCAAAAGTGACAATGCGTCAACGACAATTTCCGGGACCGTCGCCCAGCGACATGCGTGCCTTTCTAAGCAATTCAGCAGGTGCAAACTTGAACACACAATGCCAATCGCGTGCTCCGCCGTTTTCTCGTTGTCCTTCTCAAGAAGTCTGTTGAGTGACAATTGGACGACTTGCAGGGCTCGTGCGGAACTCCGTTCCGCGATGCGGTCCGCAAGAAACGTAGAAAGACTCTGCTTTCTCGCGAAAGTCAGCTCCGAGTTGTCAAGTACCGATTGCAATGCCGTGGTAATGGATGCCTTCTGTGGATTGCGAACGGCTGCATGCACTGCGTGCCAGAACTCTGGCTGGGGCAACGGAAGAGCTTCAAATCGCACCGCCAACCAACTGCCTTCCGACGGTTCGTCGAGCAAATTGTCTTGCATTGATTTGATGATCGAATCAATCCAGACCACGCCGCTCACAACTGCCGCCGCGCTGCCTATGTGTTGGCATATGAATGCGAGCGTATTATCGCACGCGATCTTTGTCGCAGCAGATTTCGACGCGGCAACACCTGTAAACTGATTCGGCCGTTCTCCGACAATTCGACAGGTGAATTGTTGCGCGTGACATGGTCCCGCCATTTGAAACTCAAAGACACTGTCACAGAATAGCTGCTCACCTGGAAAACACATTTGTGCAAGCTGTTGAAGCTGTGACTTCGCAATGTTTCTTACTTCCCGAGCAAATTCAGCCTCAACTGTCGCTGTTGCAAAGTCGGCAACTGTACTGAGTTTCTCTCGCAAGTAGGACGTAATCGCATCCAGATTGGATAGATCTAGTAGCGCTGCGGCAC
>JAYSPO010001347.1:0-2238 GCA_043722015.1 Candidatus Kuenenia sp.
ACCGCTTTCGTGCCCACGCTGATTGCCAGTTCCGATTCTGAAAACCGGAGTGTCGCCGTTTCGCTGACCTCTGTGAGAAGCAAGCCCGAGCAGGTCACAACCAAAACGCCCCAGGCAATCGATGAACTATCAACCTTCATGTAGACTCCGCGCGGCTGGAAATGAGTCCGGTGAGCGGAGCGGCGTCAGCCCTCCGGTACCTCGTTTTTGTACCGGCAAGCTGACGCATGCCGCTCGCCAATTCTCTCGCTCATGGCCGCGCGGAAATCAGTGCAGTCGCCAACTCGACTCGGAGAGTCAAGCTACAAAAAAAGCCCGGCATCTTCCGAGGCCGGGCTTGGTATTGATCAACTGAACACCACAAAAACGGCCGGACTATAAAGTCCAGCCTTCACGGTATTCGCGTTGGACGTATTTGTTAAGGTCCGGCAGGTTCGTGCTGACGAGATTTTTCGCGTCCCACTCGATTCGCTGGCCTTCGCCGGCTCGCACGGCGAGGTTTCCAACGAGGATGGTTTCCGTCAGGCGACCTGCGTAACCGAAGTTCGACATCGTGCCGGGCTTGTACTCGCCGCGACAGCTCTGCACAAATTCCCACTTCTGTCGCTCGTCCGTACCACCTTTGAATGGAATTCGCGGCAATGATTGCTCAGGCTTTTTGAAGCCCTTGAAATCAGGTTCCGGCAGCAACGTGTACTGTGCCCCGTAATCGTTTTCGGACAACAACATGCCCTTGCTGCCCACGATCAACGCCGCGCTGGTTTTGCTGCCACCCTTTTTCTGCTCGTCGATGCGTTTTCGGAAACCTTCCGGAAGATGTGCGATCAGATCGTCGGATGGCAGATTGCCGCCGTCGTACCAGTAGAACTGGCAGGCGACCTTGCCGTTGCGTTCAGGGAATTCGAACTTCAGCGTTGACGAACCGGGGTAAGTCTCGTTTTCGAAGATGCCAGGATTCTTGACGGCGGTGACCGCAATCGGATCCCAAAGTTCCAGTGCCATGACTGGCATGTTGGTTGTGTGGCAGGCCATATCGCCCAGTGCACCGGTTCCAAAGTCGGCCCAGCCACGCCACTTGAAGGAATGATAAATGCCTTCCTTGTACGGACGCATCGCGGCAGGTCCGATCCATGAATCCCAGTCGAGGTAATCCGGGACCGGATCTTCACCTGGTGGCCGACCAATGCCCTGTGGCCAGATCGGACGGTTGGTCCAGACATGAATTTCCGCCACGTCACCGATCGCACCGGATCGAATGACTTCGACAGCTTCACGAAGTCCGTCTTCGGATGTCCCCTGATTTCCCATCTGCGTCACGACACCCATTTCAGCCGCGACTTCGCGCATCATGCGGGCTTCACGAATGGACCAGGTCATCGGCTTCTGGCAATAAACATGCTTCTTCATTTTCATGGCCTTGATGGCCGCTGCCGCATGTGTATGGTCGGGCGTGCTGACCGTTACGATGTCCACTTTGTCGCCGAGCTTATCCAGCATTTCGCGGAAGTCAGTGAACTGGGCAGCTTCAGTGAATTCTTTGCCTTTCTTGGCGAGCGTGCGTCGATCGACGTCGCAAATGCCGACAATTTCGACGTCCTGATCGGAAATATGGCTGCAGTCGCTGTCGCCTTTACCACCCACGCCGACACATGCCGCTGTCAGACCTTGAAGGGCCGATCGACCGGGCTTGGCAAACGAACGTGGAGCGACCCAGAAAGCGGTTCCCAGAGCGGCAGTGGTGCCGATAAAACCGCGACGTGATGTTTTTTGCGTCATTGAGCGTACCTCAGGATTCAGGTGGGACAGACAAGTGGGAAAGTGAAACCGTCAGAATCATACCGGTGCAACAACGCACGGTCTTCCGACGGACACCATTTTCAGGCAAGATCGCCCGAAGACAAGCGTCCCACCCGAACAACACCACAAAAAGCAGAAATGAATCGCAGAAATTCTGGTCTACTGACATCAGGAACCCCTAAAAAAACTCCGTGGCCGCGTTGTGTCGAGAATGGCTGAGATGCAAGGAAGAACGACGAGACGACAAATGTCGTCGAGGCGTGATGACGCAGCAGATCGGCCGCTATCTCCGCTCATCTTCACTGATGGCGTGATGGCGTTTATATTAGTTCGACTGTCCCAGATTCGTCTTAACCACCCCATCCAGCTCGGGGACTGTCGTTTTAATCGTTTAACGGCAAGCCGCAGGCGTCGGTGCCCCGTTTCGACTACGCCTGCGGC
>JAYSPO010001348.1:0-1616 GCA_043722015.1 Candidatus Kuenenia sp.
AAATCGACAGGTATCATCTCAGGCGAAGATGCGTTCGATCTGCATCAGACGTATGGCTTCCTGATTGAACTCACGGACACACTTGCCGCACAGAACAATTTGAAAGTCGATCACGAAGGCTACAACAAAGCCCGCAAACGTCACGAAGCCACGAGCGGAACGGGCGCATTTGCGGATTCTGTGATGAGTGCAGGGCCGATCGATTCGCTCAAGAGACAAGGTGGGACGAAATTCCTTGGCTACGATTCACTCACGGCGGAGTGCCACGTCGCCGGGATTATCTCGAACAAGGAACTCGTCAACGAATTTTCAGCCGCCGGGCACGAGACTCCGATCGGCCTCGCGCTGGATCGATCGCCGTTCTATGCAGAATCCGGTGGCCAGACCGGTGACATCGGAAGCCTCACAGGGAATGGTGTAGAATTCGTCGTGGCTGACACTCAGAAGGATGGCGACCTCTGGATTCATGTGGGCCATCTGACAAAGGGGAAACTGACGGTGGGGCAGTCTCTCACGGCAACCGTGGACAATGGTCGTCGTTCCGGAATTCGGCGAGCCCACTCAGCAACCCACATTCTGCATCACGCGCTGCACTGCACGGTGGGAAAGAATGCAACGCAGCGGGGGTCCAAAGTCGAAAATGATGCCCTCCGATTCGACTTTGCGCACAATCAGGCGCTCACGCCCGACGAACTGCGTCAGGTCGAAGATATTATCAACGACTGCATCGCAAAGGGTGCGACCGTCACCACGGAACTGTTGCCGATCGAAGCCGCTCGTAAGAAAGGTGCGATGGCGTTGTTTGGTGAGAAGTATCCGGACGAAGTACGCGTCGTCAGCATGGGCGACTTCAGCGTCGAACTTTGCGGAGGCACGCATCTGTCCAACACCGGACAAGTCGGTCTGTGCCGTATCACATCCGAAGAACCAATAGCCAAAGGCGTACGGAGGATCACGGCCATCACTGGAGCGAAAGCTGTGCAGAAAGGCCGCGATACGGACGAACTTGTCGCCCAGCTGCAGCGACTGCTGAAGGCACCTCAAGCGACAGAGCTGGTCACACGCATCGAAGCGTTGCAGAACGAAGTCAAAACTCTGAGCAAACAGATCGCCGAATTGACGTCAGCCAACGTCGCCGACGCGATTGGTGGCCTGGTGGCACAGGCCGAAACGATTGGCGGCGTGAAAGTCATCGCAAAGAAACTCGAAGGCGTCACTCGTGAAGCGTTGCGTGACTTTGCTGATCAGTTGCGAGACAAGCACAGCCCGATTGCCCTGATTCTGGGAGCCGAAATCGACGGCAAAGTATCGCTGATTGCCGCTGTCAGCAAACCACTCGTCAAGGAAAAGAATCTCCACGCCGGCAACATCGTCAAAGCCGCCGCAACCATCGCCGGCGGGGGCGGCGGTGGGCGCCCGGACATGGCCGAAGCCGGTGCGAAGCTCCTCGACAAAATCGATGAGGCGATTGCGGCAGGTGCCACAGAGTTGAAGAAGCAGCTGGGAGCCTAGAGCACAAAAGGTGTCAGGAACGAATGGCACTGTCGTGGTATTGCATGCGCGCAACGTGGCCTATTGGCGGACGGTAGATTTTTGTAAACTGCCGTTCGCCAGAG
>JAYSPO010001349.1:0-9267 GCA_043722015.1 Candidatus Kuenenia sp.
CCAGGACGATCTTCATCATCTTGAAATAATCCGTATGCGTCTCATTGCCCTTGTCATCAAAGTCATGCGACTTTGCACTCACGGCTTTCGCAAACGGCATCAGTTCCGTCACGCCTTTGTAACGGTCGTACTCCTCGTCCTTGCTGACTCGGAAGTTCCCGAAGTCAGGCAATGTCCCGCAGTTCTTCAAATCCACCCGCTTCATCACTCCTGACAACCATTCGCCGCTGGACGACAAACCGCCGTGGTTTTCCACAAGCACGTTGAGTCCGTGAGTCGCCGCGAATTCTGACAATGCACGCAGTCCGTCTGCCGCGCGGTACATCTGGTCTTCGTAGCTTCCGCTGCTGCCTGCGTTCACGCGGATCGAGTGGCAGCCAAGTTCCTTTGCAGCTTCAACCCATTTGAAATGATTTTCCACAGCTTCCACACGCTTTTTGAGATTTGCATCGCCCAACTGACCTTCACCGTCAATCATGATCAGCAACTGCTTGACGCCCAGATCATGGGCCCGCTTGTTGAGTTCGGCCAGGTAGACTTTGTCCTGGGCTTTGTCCTTAAAGAACTGGTTAACATACTCAACGGCAGAGATGCCAAATTCTTCTCTGGCAATTTTTGAAAAGTCCAGGTGATCCACCTTCTTTTCAAAGAGAGCTCGATGGATTGACCATTCGGCGATTGAAATATCAAACTTTGCGACCGGACGGAAAAAGGCTGCTGAGGCCGTTGATCCAACGGTCGCCAGAGCCGCAGCGGCTGCAGATGACGTGAGGAATGATCGACGTGACAAAGGGCTGTTCATGTGGAATCGTTCTCCCGAGAATGTGTTCAAATTGAAATTGAAAGTGATGAAGAGCTGCGACCTGGGTAACGGGTAACAGATCGGATTGTAGTCATCGCGGGCATGGATCTCAATGAAGCGCTTGAGAGATTTGGCGAGCGGCATGCGTCAGCTTGCCGGTACAAAAACGAGATACCGGAGGGCTGCCGCCACTCCGCTCGCCGGACCCATTTCCGGCTGCGCGGAGTCTATCAACAGTGATCAGCTTAAGTTCGTGTTCCTGTCACCGGCGATCTGATCCGCAATCGTCCGCAGGTGGTTCCATGTAAACAATCCGGAATCGTGATTGTCCGACCAGCGGACGCGGAGGGCGTAGTTTCCGCACAGGGAAATTTCGAGCACGCCAAGATCGGCAGGAACTGAATCGGGATCGAGCAACTGCTTGCCGCTGAACTCGTCCACGCACACGGCGCAGCGGCAGTTCTGGCGAACAGTCCGAAAAGGTATCTGCGAGACATCTGTATCCGCCCAGATGAGTTCCAGCGTTCGCTGCTCTTTATGAACACGGATATTCTGCGGAGACTGCATAGTATTTTACTCAGATTCTTCTGCGTCTAAATCTTGTTCGTCTTCCAGATCACCTTCGTCATCGGCGTCTTCAAACTCGTCGTCGAATTCTTCTTCGTCCTCATCCTCGTTGTCTTCCGCATCGATACCAATCACAAAGCACTCGACAAGCAATTCGATAAACTCATCCATCGAATCGGCGACGGCTTCAAATTCGACGGCATGGTGTCGAAACTGCAACACGCCTTCATGCTCACCGGAAGTATCAATGCAGTAATAGTCTCCATCACCCGTTTCGCCAATGACCAGGAAGGGGCCGGGCCAGCGAAATTCCCGACCTTCGGGATCCAGAATACTATCGAGTCGCACTTCGCGGTTGATTCGGAGCACCTCAACGGGATCGGCCAACAACTCGGCTTCAGAAACAAAACCCTCCGCATCACTTCCGTCGTCCGCCCGCACCGCCCCTCGGAGTGCTTCGGGGTATTCCGTCAAAACGGCTCGACACGCCGTCGGTACGGGTGCCTGACAAAGTTTTTCCAGTTCGGAAAATGTGTCAAAGCTCATCAGAATCACGCTCCGTCAGTCTTTGCCATAATGCTTCACATCTTCCCAATACTTTTCGAACTTGAATCCGGGACTGTTGTCACCATCATGACACTTGTTGCAGGTCTGCTCCACCTGTTGAAGCGTGACTTTCACTTCATTAATCGCCGCAGCCTTGTCGTCGGCTTCGATGTACTCCACGTGCCGATTTCCCGGACCATGACAGTTTTCACACTGATTACCAGCCAACAGCCCCTGAAGCTGCTTTTCCGCATCGTCTGTCGCGAACTGTTCATTCACGAATCCACTCTCAAATCGCAGATACTCCTCAGGATCCCAGCCCGTCACATGGCAGGCAATGCATTCCGGATCGAACGTCTTGTTCACACCGTGCAAACGTTCAAAACCCTTCCGCTGAAATGAAGGGTCGAGGCTTTCGAACGCATGGGCATGCGGTGTGTCTTTCCAGATTTCATAGGCTTTTGTATGGCATTCACCGCACTTCGACGCACCGACATAAATGGCTCCTGAAGGATGCGGCACCGTTCCGTCCGTTTTGGCAACGGCTTCAGACTTGAGTCGATCCTGGTAGCTCTGCATCAACTGGGTCATACGGTCCGAATCCGGAAACAGATCGCCACTGAGCGGCACCAGTTCGAATCGCACAGGATTCTCTGTGTCGTCCGGATACAAACCAATCACACCCGCCGCTTTGCCTTTCTTTCCCACTTCAATCAATCGAACGCTACCGACCATCTCGGCATTGTCGGCTCCTTCACCAAATCCGTTGGCACGCACGATCAGCGTGAGGCCTGGAAAATCTTCGGCCAGTTTCTTCGATTCTTCGAGGGTCGTCTGAGCCAGCAGTATTCGAACTGTCACGTTGGCCTCATCAAATACCTTCAAGACGGAAGTTAGTGCCTCGGCCGGATCGGTCCACTGAATTTCCGCATTGGCAGCTTCGTCTGGCGTCATGTCGGGAATCACGGCCTTCCGGATCGAATCACTCATCACGCTTGTAACGCCGACCTTGATTCCGTTAACTTCGAAAATCGCCGATGCCAAGGGCGTGCCGAGATCTTTTGATCCGAAAAACGTCAGGTTGGCCCCCAGAAATTTCAGGGGCTCATCGCCATCTGACAGATGCTGCGAAAGCAGGTAACCGGCTTCCAGTTTGAGTTCTTCCGGCCCCAACCCAAGAGCAACGTACTTAAGTTCCCGCAGAGCTTCGAGCGTTGTTTCGAACTTGAGCTTGGCCTGCGTTCCCGTGCGTCGAGAAACGCTGCCAACATCGATCCCACGCACATCCCAACCCAGCGATCGGATTTTTTCAAACAGCGAAGCACGGCGCGACATTCCACCGAGCTGATTGGCCGTACATCCGCAGGGTTCAAAAAAGCCCAGTTGTTCTCCGGTAGCCACGAGAGCCAACTTTGGTGTGGGCCATGACGGGAACTTCAGCGGCACTACAGGAGTTGCCGCGTGTTTGTCCTCTTCAGCTTCTTTCTTGTCTGCAACAGTTGGCACGTTCAACAAAGTTGCCTCGCCGGACGAAGTTGCCTCTTGTGCCGCGGCTTCAGGTTGGCCCAAGCCGGACGCCGCCGCTTCACTCTCCGAAATCCCGGGACTTGCGGCACTCGGTTCCGTGACAGGCGGCTCGTTCGAAGGCGAATCCTTGCGGAGCAGGATCAACAGCACTGCAGCAACGACAACACAAACTATTCCCAGCAAAGCCAGAGTCGAATTGCGCATTTCGCTCACTTCCTTCAAAAAACCGGAATTTCGCAAAGGAACAAAATCCGTAATTGCGGACGATAGTCGCCTGCAGATTCGGAGAGAACCCCAAACCACTTGTTTCGTCCATTTGGCACTCCAGGGGAGAAGGATTGCCGCGTCGAGTCGTCGTCGACTTTCCGCAGCGTGACGCATACCTCTGTAAAGGATCGACTGGAAATTATTTTTCGGATTGTACGATTTTGGGCTGCGACCTGCAGGGTGTTGCTGTTTACAACATGGGCTAAACTTAAGGGGTCAGTCATGGAGTCATGGGTGATTCCGGCAGCAAATGGATTCCAGCGAAGGCTCGAACCGACCTTCCGGGACGTTAAGATTCAATTCGCCGGCAAGCTGTATTCGATTCCCCAGCGGGAAAGCCGAATAAAGTTTGAAGTGTCTGTCCCCGTGCGTTACGATCCGCTCGGTTTGCGTCAACATATCGGACAACATCAACGGCCATTCAGGGCAGCATATGAGTTTCTGTAAAAAGGGGATTATTCTTGCAGGTGGAACCGGATCCCGGTTGTTTCCGCTGACCCTCGCGATCAGCAAGCAGATGGCACCCGTCTATGACAAGCCGATGATCTACTATCCGCTGTCGGCTCTGATGTTGGCCGGAATTCGTGATGTCCTGATCATCAGTTCGCCTCGTGATCTGGATGGATTTCAGAAGTTGCTGGGTGACGGTGCTGGCTGGGGTATGAAGTTTTCCTACGTCGTACAGGCGAAGCCCGAAGGACTGGCTCAGGCGTTCATTCTTGGTGCCGACTTCATTGGTCCGGACCACGTGGCATTGATTCTGGGCGACAATATTTTCTATGGCAGCGGCTTCCAGAAGATCCTGAATTCCGCAGCATCCAATGAAACCGGAGCGACGATTTTCGGCTACGAAGTCCGTGATCCGGAACGGTACGGTGTGGTTGAGTTTGATCCGCAAGGCAAGGCGATTTCCCTGGAAGAAAAACCGAAGCAGCCAAAATCGAATTTCGCAGTTCCCGGTCTGTATTTCTACGACAATACAGTTGTCGAGATTTCCCGGAATCTCAAACCATCCATACGCGGTGAACTGGAAATCACAGACGTGAACTCTGAATATCTCCGCCGAGGCCAGTTGCGTGTTGAAATGCTGTCACGCGGGTTTGCCTGGCTGGACACGGGGACTCACGATTCACTACTGGATGCCGGAAACTTTGTCGCGGCGATTGAAAAGCGAATGGGACTTAAGATCTCCTGCCCGGAAGAAATCGCGTTCCGGCGCGGCTTCATCAATCGGCCACAGTTGTTGTCGCTGGCGGCATCGTTTCCCAATGAATATGGCGCGTATCTGAAGCACGTTGCCCGTTGATGTTTTTGCAAGTTGCTACGGATGGCTCTCATGTTCATGATTCTCGGTGGAAATGGCTACGTCGGTTCGGCATTTCAAAAACATCTGCAACAGATGCAGCTTCCGTTTGAAGTGATTTCGCGAGCCGTCGTTGACTACTCAGACGAAACATCGCTGCTACGGTTGCTTGAGCAGCGGCGTCCCGAGTTTTTGATCAATGCGGCAGGCTACACGGGGAATCCGAATGTCGATGCCTGCGAAGTGCATCGGACGGAATGTCTGCAGGGGAATGCCGTGCTGCCCGGCGTCATTCGATCCGCCTGCGAGAAAGCCGGTGTGCCATGGGGGCATGTGTCTTCCGGTTGCATTTACACCGGGGCCAAGCCTGATGGGAGCGGTTTCACAGAAATCGATGCTCCGAATTTTTCGTTTCGGCAGAACAACTGCAGTTTCTATTCCGGGTGCAAGGCCCTGGGAGAAGAACTGTTGTCCGGAGCCGCTAATTGCTACATTTGGCGACTCCGGATTCCGTTCAACGAAGTCGATGGTTCTCGAAACTACATTTCCAAGATGATGCGGTACGATTGCCTGCTGAAGGCGACGAACAGTCTGTCGCAGTTGGATGAGTTTGCTGCGGCCTCCGTGGCTTGCTGGACGAGAAGCGTACCGTACGGCATCTATAACCTGACAAATCCAGGCTCAGTAACGACGGAAGATGTCGTGGCGCTGATCAAACGCCGCGGTCTGGTCCGGAAGGATTTTCGATTCTTCGATTCGGAAGATCAGTTCATGAAACTGGCGGCGAAGACGCCACGTTCAAACTGCGTGCTGGATACGACAAAGGCCGAACAGTTAAAACTGCCCATGCGGCCGATTGCGGAGGCTCTTGAAACTGCGATCGGCAATTGGGTCAAGGTGCAGGCATGAGCCCCACCGGTCGCTGCCTCATTTCTTCCCGTGCAAAGTATGCCGTCATCCTCTGAAGACGCCACCAAGCGGCACGTCCGGGGTTACGGGTATCGCAGCAGGTCGTGCAGACGTTGGTCGAGGAGACTATCGATCACCAGGCGGCTCATACTGAAATCGCCGACGGCAGTGTGACGGTTAGGGACGGAGACGATGTAAGCCCCGGCAGCATGCGCGGCGCGGGTACCGGTTTCGCTGTCCTCAAGGACCAGCATCTCAATGGGCGATACATTCAACCGGCTGGCGGCCATCTGGTAGATTTCCGGATGTGGTTTGCCGTGCGTGACGTCTTCGGCCGTCAGAGTAAAGTCGAATCGATGCAGCAATTCAAAACGTTCCAGCAGCGGCGTCATGTAAGCACGCGGTGACGATGTGGCAACGGCCCTGGGCAGATCGAGTGATTCGATCAACTCAAGCACATCGTACAGTCCAGGCATCGTTGCCAGAGAACTCTCGGCGAGGGCTTCAAAGAGCTCCTTGGTTTCGTACATCAGATCTTCAATGCGATCGGCCATGCCGGTATGCAATTTCAGGGCGTTGAACGCATCGACCGGGCGCCGTCCGAGCATGCTGTGGCGGATCACGTCCGTCATTTCCAGACCGCGGCGTTCCAGCAGTTGTTTACCCGCAAGATCGAACACATCTTCGGTGTTGAGCATCAGGCCGTCCATGTCAAACACGACCGCGCGGATTTGAGGACGGTGGTTATCGGATTCCCGCATTGAGTCCGGTTTTATCATATGAGTTCGCTCAATCGTCCGCCACGGTAACTCAGGTCGAGCAGTTCCATCGGATGCAGCACCGCGACGTTGTGACCGGCTTCTTTGAGTTTGGCCTGCAACTGCAGCGAACAGCCTGCGTTGCCGGAAACGACCACGTCCGGCGTCACGTCCATCAGACAACCGACTTTGCGTTGCCCAAGGCGATCGGCCATTTCCGGCTGAGTCAGATTATAACTTCCCGCTGCACCACAGCAGAGCTCTGCTTCGGCAATCGGACGTAAGGAAATTCCGGGAATGAGTTTCAGCAGGTCTCGAGGCTGCTGGCGAATCTTCTGAGCATGTTGCAGGTGACAGGCATCCTGATACGCCACGACGGCTTCAATCCGTCCTGGTGGTTTGATCGGCCCCAGCGTCATCAGGAATTCGCTGATGTCCTTCACCTGGCTGCAGAATCTGGTTTCGTCAGATCCGCCCGCGTGCAGATGATCCGGCTTCCGGCCAGTCAGCTCGCCCTGGATATGGCTGTAGTCTTTCATCATCGCACCGCAGCCCGCCACGTTCACGATCACCGCATCAAGTTTTTCATGCTGAAAAGCCTGAATGTTCTGCTGCATCAGTTGCAGTGCTGGTTGCGAGGCTCCGCTGTGATAGTGAATGGCACCGCAACACCCCTGGCTGCCTGGGATCACAACATCGCAGCCATTTTCCTGCAGCACACGGGCCGTAGCCCAGTGCACGTGTCGAAACATGGCATCGGCCACGCAACCGATAAACAGTCCCACGCGAGCCCGGCGGATTCCCTTTGCCGGCAGGAATGCAGGAAGCTCCGGAAGTGATGCCTTCAGCTTCGGCAATTGAGCCTGCATCCGACGCAGTTTTGACGGCAGCAGTCGTGTCATTCCGATCTTGTCCGCCAGTCGATCCACTCCCAGCATCTGCATCAGTCGTGCCGGCTTCAATGCCCAACGCATGCGACCGCGATAAGGAAACAGTCCGTACATGATCCAGCGATGAAACCAATCGGGCCGATGTCCACCCGGCTGCGGTGATGT
This sequence comes from Candidatus Kuenenia sp., assembly GCA_043722015.1. Classification (GTDB taxonomy): domain Bacteria; phylum Planctomycetota; class Planctomycetia; order Planctomycetales; family Planctomycetaceae; genus SXXK01. The sequence continues at coordinate 7,735 of JAYSPO010001349.1, forward strand.
TCGATTCTGCGGATCGGTCGCTCCATTCGCTGGTGCCAGTTCGTGCATCTCGACTCGAAACGGTTCGATCAGGCGACCGTATTGCACGCCGCTGGGGCAGGCCGTTTCGCAACTTCGGCAATCCAGGCACAAGTCCAGATGCCGCCGCACGTTGTCCGTGAGCGGCAGTCGCCCGTCGACCACCGAACGCATGAGGTAGATTCGTCCGCGCGGACTATCGTTTTCGTCGCCGGTCTCCACGTAGGTCGGACATGCAGACGTACAGAGTCCGCAATGCACGCAGTCGAGAAATCGTTCGTACGGAATGGATTTCCCGATCGTTGCAACCAGTGGCAGCAGCGGCGCGAGAGGCTGCTGCGTCGTGGCATTAAGAGTCTTGTTTTCAGACATTGATATTTGTTCTTTTCAGCCTGTTGTTTCGAGGTCGGTCGTTGCTGCACAACCGAATGGGGACAACCGAATAAATGCGAGTGCAGGATGGCTTCATTCGGTTGTCCCCATTCGGTTGTTCTCACTCACCTAATGCCAGAAACGAATTGCATTTGTCAGACGTTCAGGAATTCGACCAGCCCCAACTGGCCTGAATCGCAGTCTTCACCCCAGCAACTCATGCAGTAGCTTTGAATACCGTTCCACCGGCGCCGTCATCACGGGATGTCGCCATGTTTTGTGCAGTTCCCGGATTTCGACATGCCCCGAACCGTCGTCAACCAACCGCGTCAACTTCTCGCGGAGCTTTCCTGGATCCAATCCAGAATCCGCGTCCAAATACACAATGCCATTGCCCGCACGCCCGCACGCCCGCAAACCAAAGTCTTTTGCAATTTCCAACACGGCGACAACCTGCGACGGCAACGTCACGACTTTCGCCGACCACCCTGATTTTCCTGCCGTACTTTCCGTTGAAAACTGCGTCGCTGCCCGACAATACGTCGTTGTCGCTTCAGGCCTTCCGACAGACGTTACAGAAGCTGCCGTGCCGTGGAGTTCTTCCGCAAGCCTCTTCGTCTGCCAATCGCACGCCTTTCGTGACCCATCAAAGCCGAGTACGAGAAATGCGGCAAACCCCGACAACTTTGTCGATGCCACTGAGGCATCAATCGCGGGCAGCAGTTTCTCAGCCGCTGGGCGATTCAGGACATCCAGAATCTGAGGTGTTGTGGACGACAGATTGAGCCGTTCGAGTGCCGAATCAAGATCCATGAACGTTCGGAACGCAGCCACAGAAAGATGCTCTTCCACGGGGAGTGGCTTGAGTTTAAACGTCAACTGCCGCAAGGTGCCGAGCCTTCCCTGAGCGCCAATTACCATGCGGCACAGATCATAACCGGCGACATTCTTGACGACGCGCCCACCAGCATGAAACACACGCCCATTTCCGTCGCTGGCTTCAATCCCGATCACGTAATCTCGCAGCGTCCCATATCCATACTGTCGAGGCCCGCTGACATCAAACGCGACCAGATCGCCAACGGTCATTGCGTCGTCCGCAGTATCAATCGGCAGCTGCTGATTTTCCTGCTTCAGGACATC